>JASJHC010000356.1:0-4938 GCA_033791245.1 Acidimicrobiia bacterium
GACGCGCTGCTCATTTCCGCCATCCCGGAGGGACCAACTTGTCACACCGGAGCCACGAGCTGCTTTTCTGCCGCCGCACCGGGGCAGGGCTTCGCCGAACTCGAGTCACTGTGGCAGACAATCATTGACCGAATCGAGTCAGCTCCCCCAGGTTCGTACACGGCTGAATTGGCAAATGCGGGACCCGACCTCACCGGCAGAAAGCTTGTCGAAGAAGCAACCGAGACTCTGATCGCCGCCAAGAACCACGCAACCGGTGACCTTGCGGAACGAGTAGTCGAAGAGTCCGCTGATGTGGTCTACCACCTCCTTGCGTTGCTTGCCGAAAGGGGGATACCCGCCTCCGCGGTGATCGAGGAACTTGCCGCGCGCGCCCGGCGCCATCGGTAGCTGGCAGGTCGCGTACACTCGCCGGATGCGCCGCCTCCTTGTCATAGTCACCATCGCGTTGCTTGCTGCTTCTTGTGGCGGTAGCGCCGTCGACATCTCTGAGGTCCCCGAACTACCACCGACCGATGCGGCAAGCCTGAATGCCCTACTCGATGCGTCGACAACACCAGTGGTCGTGAATGTGTGGGCGTCATGGTGCATCCCATGTCGGTCTGAGGCACCGCTCCTGGAAAAGGCAGCCAACTCGGTTGGCCCCAATGTTCTCTTCATCGGCCTCAATGTCCGCGACGACCAGGCCGGGGCCAGAGGCTTCATCGCCGAGTTCTTTCCCGATGCGCCAATCGATCACTACTTTGATCCCGGTGGGGACATACCGATCGCCCTCGGCGGCAACAAAGGAGTGCCCCTGACGTTCTTCTATGCGCCGGGCGGCGAATTCGTCTTGCTACACAGCGGCGTAATCGATGAGAGAACACTGGCGCTGCAGATCGACGAAATCCTGGGTCGCTAGTGGAGTTCACTCTTCTCGGTGCAGTGTTCGTCGGCATAGTCCCGCTGTACGGCGTTCTCTACTGGGAAGCCAGACGAGGCAACGCCGCCGCGTGTACCCGCAACCTCTGGGATGTCGCTCTCACCGGGGTCATCGCAGGCGTCGTCGTTGGACGAATCGCCGCCATGATCAGCGACGGAGTCAATCCGCTCGCTCACCCAGGCGACCTCCTCATCATCCGTGGCGGGGTGGCTACCGGCCCCGCGTCTCTCGCAGCCTTGGCGACTGTGGCATGGATCGGCCGCACCGAACTGTGGGCGGTCATGGATGGCCTGGCGGCAGCAGCGTTGGCTGGTCTCGGTGGCTGGCACCTCGGATGTGTGGTCAGGGATGCCTGCCTCGGCACTCCAAGCGATCTGCCGTGGGCGATTGCCCAAGACGGCAGCACCATCACTAGGCATCCCGTAGAGGTATACGCGGCCCTGGCCTTGTTCGCCGCAGCTGCCAGCCTCGCCATCAGACGGATGAAGCACAGACCGCGTCCGGGAGTGGCTGCGGCCTTTGCACTTGCGATGGTGAGCTTGGTCCGGTTGGTCACCGAGCCGCTCCGTCCCACTCTTGCTGGCGGACCAGTTGGTTGGTACATCGCGGGGCTGCTGGCCAGCGTCGGTCTAGCGGTATGGCTGCGCACGACGGATGCGCGGCATAGACAGAATCCTCACGATCAGGCTTCACAGCCGCGGGGTTGACCCCGTTTACTGGCCGCCCGGTGTAGGTTCGGATCAACAGTTCTAGGGGATACACAAAGGGGATTGCGTCGGGTACCTGGCTGCGCAGTGTGCCTCGAGTCCGTTATCCGACAAGCGCAACCAGCGTATCGATACTCGCTTTGCATATTCGACGTATCAAGTCTCCCTGTTGCTCATCTTCTGAACTGAGAATCTGACTAGACGAGGAGAAGAATCTTGAAAGAGAATTCGACTAGCGGCGTCCTCGGACGCAAGCCGCGACTGGCCTTGGCTTTCGCAGTGGTACTGGCGGTAATGGCACCGGTTGCGGTAATCGCAGCAGGGGGCACGTTTGTAGACGACGACACATCGATCTTCGAGGGAGACATCGAATGGATGGCCGCCAACGGCATCACATCCGGTTGCGGCCCCGACACGTACTGCCCAGAAGACAACGTGACACGCGGACAGATGGCCGCGTTCATGAAGCGACTGGCAACCAAGAAGGTCGTTGACGCGGCAACAGCAGTGACTGCGGATAGCGCCACCACAGCTGCCGACTCTGCTCTGCTAGATGGCCTCGACTCGACGGATCTCCTCACAACAGCAAGCGGTCAGACGTTCGACTGGTTTGACGCTGGTCCGAATATTGACCTCGGCTCGACTCCGATAGCAGTCCTTGAGACAACGATCAATGCCGTTGCGTCGGGAGCACTTCTGGTTAGCGGTGCCGGCTCGTACGGAAACTCAACATCTGCTGGCCAGTTCATTCAGTGGATAGAGGTTGATGATGGGACGTGCACCTTCGCCGGGATCACCCCCGTCAACGCTGTGCCAGGCACGTTCCTATGGGTGACGAACGATGCTACTGGAGCAGAGTACCCAGCAACATCAGTTGGGCTGGTTGAGGTCGACGAGGGGGCACACAAGGTGAGCCTATGCGCCTCCCAGACCGCAGATGACGGAGACCTTATCCACGGTGCGGTTACCGGGCTATATGTCCCGACAGGTGCTGCCACCAAGGTGGCGACATCTGACGGCGCAACCGGATCACCCAACTCTGGTGGTGGTTCGTAGTCCAGGTGCCAGATCTGATCTCTCAATCGATGGAGGGGGCGGCGGACCCGTCCCCTCCATCGCGTCAGAGACCGGCCAACACATCAAATCTCTCGCGCAGACCCTCTTCGCCGAGTACGCCATACCAGCTGTAGGCGACAATATCGTCGCCGCTGATCATGACCGATGCCGGCTGGCCAAGGATGCCGTAGAGTTCCCAGATGGACTCGTCGAGACCCCAAGCAACGTTGCTAAACAGCAGCTCTTCGGCTCTGGCTGCCGTTGGGTCGTAGTCACTCCGTCCAGCTACCGCGATGAATTCGATACTGTCTTGGTAGTCCGATGCAACTGCATCGATCACGGGGAGTTCCCGCTTACAGCTGCCTCACCATTCCGCCTAGAACACGATGTAGACGGGTTTCTGTTCGGCGCTGAGGGCGAAGGTTGACCCATCGCTAAGCGCTAGCTCAAAATCGGGGGCGGGAGGACCGTCAAAGCTAGACGAGGCGTCTGTTTCGGTCACGTTGTCGCCAGCTGGGCTGTCGTCGCCGGTGGTTGCTGATGCCGACGTCGGTGCGGAATCATCGCTGGGCTGCTGGCCAGCGTCGGTCTAGCGGTATGGCTGCGAACTACGGCTGCGCGGTATGGACCGAATCCTCACGATCAAGCTTCGCAGCCGCGGGATTGACCACATTTTCAGGCCGCCCGGTGTAGATTCGGATCAACAGTTCTAGGGGATACACAAAGGGGATTGCGTCGGGCATCAGGCTGCGTGGGTGTGCCGCGAGCCCGTTATCCGTGCAAGCGCAAACAGCGTATCGATACTCGCTTTGCATATTCGATGTATCACGTTTCCCTGCTGCGCATCTTCTACACTGAGAATCTGTCTAGACGAGGGGAAGAATCTTGAAAGAGCAATCAACCAGCAGCGTCCTAGGACGCAAGCTGCGGCTGGCCTTGGCTTTCGTAGTGGTGCTGGCGGTAATGGCACCGGTTGCGGTCATCGCAGCGGGGGGCGCGTTTGTTGACGACGACACATCGATCTTCGAGGGAGACATCGAATGGATGGCCGCCAACGCCATCACATCCGGTTGTGGCCCTGACACGTATTGTCCGGAAGACAACGTAACGCGCGGAGAGATGGCCGCGTTCATGAAGAGGCTCGCCACCAAGAAGGTTGTCGATGCGGCAACTGCGGTCGAAGCAGACCATGCGGCATCAGCCGACAATGCAACAACCGCAGACAGTGCAACCACTGCGACAAGTGCGACAAGTGCAACCAGTGCTGACAAGCTCGATGGCAAGGATGCTGCCGACTTTGTCGGAACCACGGCACCAATCAAACTGTTTGCAGCGGCAACATTTGAGACCAATGGCGTGATTCGTTCCTCAGCCGGACCTGTAACGGGAGCTGACGTTCTCGCGCCGGGCGAGTACCGGGTCAACTTTAGTGAGCCGTTCGAAACCAGTGGTACTGCGCCCATAATCCTGGTTACACGCCTCAACACCGGTGGTGGATCCTGTGCGTGGAGCTTCAACGGCAGCGTCGACACAGAAATCGACGTGAGTTGCCATACGCCGACCGGTACATCGGCTAACGGGCTCTTCTCGATCGTTGTCTATGTCGTTGACCCTGCGCTGCAGTCGATGCCCGACATGGCATGGGACGCGTCAAGCGGTAAGTAGGGCAATAGCACCAAGCAATCGGAACCTGACGAAGTCTCGTGGGCTGGAAATATCCAGCCCACGATGCTGTTCCGGCCCGCTACAGACTCGCCAACAGGTCGAACTTCTTGCGAAGCTCTTCTTCGCCGAGCCCGCCGTACCAGCTGTCTACGACGATATCGTCGCCGCTAATCATTACGGAAGCCGGTTGGCCCAAGATGTCGTACAGGTCCCAGATCGACTCGTCCAGACCCCAGGCAACGTTGTCAGTGAGCAATTCCCCGGCTCGTTGGGCGGTCGGCTCGAGGTCGCTCCGGCCCGCAACGGCGATGAACTCAATGCTGTCTTGGTAATCCGATGCAACTGCATCGATGACGGGCAGTTCCCGTCGGCAGCTGCTTCACCACTCAGCCCAAAACACGACATAGACAGGTTTCTGCTCGGCGCTGAGAGCGAAGGTTGAGCCGTCAGCAAGAGCGAGCTCAAAGTCAGGGGCGGGTGGACCATCAAACGATGGGGCCTGCTCCCCCGGCTCGTCCGTACCTCCTGCTTCCGTGGTTGCATCCGATGCCGGTGGGTCCGTTGACTCGGATGTGTCTGCTGGAGTTG
>JASJHC010000357.1:0-4857 GCA_033791245.1 Acidimicrobiia bacterium
TACAGCGTTGTGATCGTCGTATTTGTTTGCGGGGCCCTTCCTTTACCTCCCTGGCAACGCCTTTACCACGCCCGACTGGCTAGGCTACGGCCATGCCCGATCATGCAGACACCCTCGCAGTTGAGTTCCGCAATATCGACAAGGCGTTCTACGGCGTAAAAGCCAACGACAACGTCAACTTCCAGTTACGCCACGGGGAGGTGCATGCCCTGCTCGGCGAGAACGGCGCCGGCAAGTCCACACTGTGCTCGATCCTGGCCGGTCTCTACAGACCCGATGCCGGCGAGTTCCTTTTTGAGGGCGAGCACACCGTTTTCAAAACGCCAAAAGACGCTCTCGCTGCCGGTGTCGGCATGGTGTATCAGCACTTCCGCCTGGTCGCCAATCTGACAGTGGCAGAGAACCTGGCCCTGGGCCACCCCAAGCTGGGATTCAGGATCTCGCAGAGCCAGCTGGAGGACGAAGCCCGCGAGCTAGGCGAACAATACGGTCTCCCTGTCGATCCCAAAGCCCGCGTTTGGCAGCTGTCAGTCGGCGAGCAGCAACGAGTCGAGATCCTCAAACTCCTCTACCGCGATGCCAAGATTCTGATCCTTGACGAACCGACCGCAGTGTTGACCCCACAAGAGGCACAGCAGCTGTTTAAGACGATGCGACAACTCGCTAGCGAAAATCGCTCCGTGATCTTTGTCTCGCACAAGCTGCACGAGGTCAAGCAAGTTTCCGACCGGGTGACCGTGCTCCGTGACGGCACGACTGTGGGCGGTGCCGATACCGCCGATGCCGAACCACGCGACCTCGCCCGGATGATGGTCGGCCGCGATCTCGAGCTGCCGACCCGGGACGAGAACCCCGACATTGGTGGCCCGATGCTGGAGGTCAGCTCGCTCCACGTCGATGGCGACCGCGGTCTCGAGGCGGTTCGGGGCATCTCTTTCACCATCAACAGCGGCGAGATCCTCGGTATCTCTGGTGTTTCCGGCAACGGCCAGCGAGAACTGGCCTACGGTCTCGTCGGCCTGCGTATCCCCACCTCGGGAACTGTCGTCATCGATGGCGAGGACGTGACCCAGCTATCTGTGGCCGAGCGGAGCGACCGCGGTTTCGCCTACGTCCCGCAAAGCAGGCTCGGCATGGGCCTGGCCCCCGGTCTCACCACGGAAGAAAACCTTGGTCTCAAGGCCTACCGCAAACCTCCGTACTCCAGCGGTCCGATGCTTGCCGCCAACGTCTTCAATGAAAAGGGAGGCGAATGGATCGAGAAGTATGACATCCGTGGCGTACGGCCTGGCCTGCCCATCCGCCTGCTGTCTGGAGGCAACCTGCAGAAGGCGTTGTTGGCCCGCGAGGTCGAATTGGGTCCCAAGGTTCTGATTGCCCGCTCCCCAACCCGCGGCCTCGATGTGGGCGCGACCGAGGCAGTCCGCAACCAGATCCTTGCCGAGAGAGCAAAGGGAACAGCAGTGCTGCTGATTTCGGAGGACCTCGATGAACTGCTCGCATTGTCGGACAGGGTCCTCGTGATCTACGAGGGTGCCGTCGCCGGAGAAATGGATGCCGAGGACGCGACCCCGGAGCGACTCGGTCTTCTGATGGCAGGTCAGAAAGAGGAGGCAACGACATGACAACCCGACGCCTCATCGTCGAGCCAAGAGGCCTGGCCTCGGGCCGGTTGACCCTCGGAGTGCCGTTGATATCGGTGCTGCTGGCGCTCGTTGTCGGTGCGATCTTCCTCGCTGTCACCGGTAACAACCCGTGGGAGGTCTACGTCAAGATGGCCGACGCCTCGTTCGGTTCCAGCCGCGGCATCAGCGAGACTTTGATCTCGGCGACACCATTGATCCTGACCGGTGTTGCCGCCGCAGTGGCATTCAAAATGCTCGTCTGGAACATCGGCGCCGAAGGCCAGTTCTTGATGGGTGCCGTCTTTGCGGCGGGTCTTGGCATCGCGCTCGGTCCGGGGACTCCTTCTGCGATCGCCATCCCATTGGTGATCATCGCCGGTGCGATCGGCGGAGCCTTTTGGGCATCGCTCTCGGCGGTCCCCAAGGTGTACCTAGGCACGAACGAGATCATCACCACCCTGATGCTCAACTTTATTGCCCTCAGCTTCATGAACTACTTGATCTTCGGCAGCAACAGCCCCTGGCGCGACCCGGAGGTCAGCCAGTTCCCCACCGGCCGTCCGCTGCCCGACAGCTCTCGGATTCCCGAGTTCTTCAATCGCCTCGACTACGGGTTCGTTGTGGCGGTGCTGCTGGCGATCCTCGCCTGGTTCCTGATCAGCAAAACCAAATGGGGATTTGAGGTTCGCATCGTCGGCGACTCGGCCGATACCGCTCGCTACGCCGGTATCGCGGTGCCCCGCAAGTACCTCGGTGTTTTCCTGATGTCCGGAGCCTTCGCCGGTCTCGCCGGTTCGCTCTACGTTGCCGGCCCGGTCGGAGCGCTCGACCCCCGATCACTGGATCTAGGTCTTGGTTTCACCGGCATCATCGTTGCGGCGCTCGCCCGGCTCAACCCAATCGCAGTCATCCCAGTCGGCATTCTGATGGGTGCACTCAACAACGCCGGCCCGTCGCTGCAGTCGATCCGAGTTCCCGCCTCCGCCGTCACCATGCTCCAGGGTGCCATCCTTATATTTGCGGTTGCCGGCGAGTTCTTTATCGCAAATCGAGTACGAAAACCGGAGAAGAAACCGACCATATCTCCCGAGGCCGAGGAGGTTGAAGCATGAATGATTCCACTCTGATCCTCACACTGTTTGCGGCGATGGGACTGGGAACCGGGATCGTCTTCGCCACCGTCGGTGAGATAATCACCGAGCGTGCCGGCAACCTAAACCTGGGTGTCCAGGGGATGATGCTTGTCGGTGCCGTCTCCGGTTTCTGGGCGACCTTCAACACCGAGAGCCTGCTGCTCGGCGTAATCGTGGCCATGATCGCCGGGGCTGCATTTTCCATGATCCACGCCTTCGCCTCGGTCACCTTGCGGGTGAGTCAGATCGTCTCCGGTCTAGCTTTGACGATCTTCGGCATCGGCCTGTCGAGCTTCCTCGGCGAAGCGGGCGCAGAACCGCTCGTTGGCGAGCCTTCCAAGGCAACGTTCAAACCAATCCTCGAAGGCGGCCTGGCCGACATCCCCGTAATCGGCCCGCTCATCTTTGGCCACGACATTCTGGTCTACGTCTCCTGGCTGACCGTGGCCGCGGTGAGTTTCTACCTCTTCCGAACTCGGATGGGATTGTCGTTGCGAGCGGTTGGCGAAGACCCGGCCAGCGCCGAGTCTGCCGGGGTCAACGTCGCCAGGATTCGCTACATCCACATCATGGTCGGTGGTGCATTGGCCGGCCTCGGCGGTGCGTACTACTCACTGGCTTTGGTTCCTACCTGGCAGAACGAGCCGATCGCACAGGCCGGGTGGATCGCCATCGCCCTTGTCATTCTTGCAAGCTGGCGACCCTATCGGGCGCTATTCGCCGCCTACTTGTTTGGGGCAGCAGAGCGGATCGGGTTCACGCTGCAGACACTCGGCGAGCCGTGGAGCAACATCCCATCAACCCTCCTATCGATGCTGCCCTTTGTCTTGGCGATCGTCGCCATGCTTGTGCTCACCAGCGGTAAGCGGGCCCGGTTCCTCGGAGCCCCGGCAGCACTAGGCCTCCCGTACTTCCGCGAGCAGCGATAGGGCTCACCGCGACGCCGTTCTCATGTGCGTATCGTACGCGTGCGCCATTCGATACGGGTTTGCGTGAGCAACACTCCGAGCGAGACCAAGAGGATCCCGGCTAGCTCCCGGAGCCTCGTCGAGGAACACCCAAGCCAGCAGGCCGATCTGGATCAGCATTGTGTTGTTGATGCCTGCCGACTCGACAGCCGAAAGGCGCTGCAGAGACACGTTCCACCAGGTGAACGCCAGCGCCGTATTCCCAATCGAGGCAGAATGAGACGGGCGACGAGCAGCGGACATCGCTGCAGCTTCTCACATCGCCACTCCCTGCGCCCGTAGTGCGTATCGGTCAGTTGTATTTTCTGTCAAAGGGCCTTTGCGACAGGGCAGAACGGTCCATACGAAATTGCTGCAGAAGTAATAGGCTGTGTCGAGATGGATACTCAGTGCTCTCTTACCTGGGATTCAATCTGTGGCTTTGCGACTTGGCGAGCTGAAAAAAGCTTGGCACAACCAACAAGAACGTGAATTGTCACCCGGCATCTGCCGACAGATGAAGAGAGAGCGTTTTCGAAACCCGTCCCACGGAGGCCTAAGGCGTGACTAATTCTGTATCGGCGTTCATGGAGAAGGTTGCACAACGCAGCCCCGGTGAAGCCGAATTCCACCAAGCGGTCCACGAAGTCGTCGAATCGATCTATCCGGTCCTCGATGACTACCCCGAGATCCGCCAAGGCAAGATATTGGAACGAATGGTCGAACCCGAACGGGTGATCATGTTCCGCGTCCCCTGGGTCGACGACGCTGGAGAAGTCCATGTGAATCGCGGCTTCAGGGTCGAGATGAACAGTGCGATCGGCCCCTACAAGGGCGGTCTTCGCTTCCATCCGAGCGTGAACCTGGGGATCCTCAAATTCCTGGGGTTCGAGCAAGTCTTCAAGAACGCCCTAACCACCCTCCCGATGGGTGGAGGCAAGGGTGGATCTGACTTCGATCCAAAGGGCAAGAGCGATGTCGAAGTCATGCGCTTCTGCCAATCATTCATGAGCGAACTGTGGCGACACATCGGCCCCCGCACGGACGTACCCGCAGGCGACATTGGTGTCGGCGGCCGTGAAATCGGCTACCTGTTTGGCATGTACAAGAAGCTCGCCAACGAGTTCAGTGGTGTTCTCACCGGCAAGGGAC
>JASJHC010000358.1:0-3669 GCA_033791245.1 Acidimicrobiia bacterium
CCCGGTAGCCACCCTGTGGACCGTCGGATTTCTCGTCCACACCATCGTGATGTTGCCGGTCGAACAGATGACCACGCGCACCGTCACCCTGACCGGTGGCGACGTGATCTCTGCACACACCAAGCGTCAGATAACTCTCGCCCTCGCCTTAGGCGCCGCTGCCGGAGTCGCGGTGGCCGCAATCGCCCGCGACCGGTTCTTCGAAGCCAACACGGCATTCATCGCCGTCATGGCGCTCCTCATGGTGAGTCGGGTCGCCATGACAGTGGGTCGCGGGGTGATGGCAGGCCGACGTCGCTTCGCCGCTTACGGCACCTCGATGATGTTCGAAGCGTTTGCCCTGATGGTCCTCGGCATCCTCTTTGCCACCATGGGTTCCAGTGCCGCATGGTTTGGTGCCGCCCTCGGCGCTGCCCCTCTCACCATCCTGCTGGTCCGCCCCTATACGGTCCGCAAACACCTCAACCGGGTACCGGAACCACTACCCGAAACCACCGGATTGCTGCAGTTGCTCGTTATCGCGGCGGCACTCTCGCAACTGATTCTGGCCGGTGGACCGCTTGTGGTCAGCCTGGTCGGTGGCACCGCAACCGAAGTCAGCATCTACTTCATCACCTTCACCCTGCTCCGTGGGCCGATCACAGCTTCGTACGGCCTGGCTACTCGATTTCTCGCCGCCATGGCGACCGCGCTAAGTGAACGCAAGACCGAGGTACTACACGATTGGGCGACCCGATTCGCCGCCATCGGCGCCGGTGCCAGTGTCCTCGCTGGCATTGGCAGCTACTACATCCTGCCGATCCTCATCGAGGTGCTCTATGGCGCCGATTTCCGACCAACCGCAATGGTGGCGGGACTCGGTGGCGCCGGTGCGGTAGCCGCATTGGTGGTTCTGTTTGTGAGCCAGATCCTCATCGCCAGAGGCCGTACTCGCGACATCGCCGCTGGCTGGCTCGCTGCCGCCGTCGTTGCGATGATTGTGCTATTCATCTCCAACGCCGAACCTCTGTTGCGCACCTCATATGCGTTTGCGTCGGGCGAGCTAACCGCGTTTGTTCTTATCGCGGCGTCGGCAATCCGCCACGACGCAAAGGCAACGGTCAAACAAAGCCAGTCCTAGGGACGCCCTAAAGCAGCTCTGCCAACTGGACTGCGTTGAGAGCAGCACCCTTGCGGAGGTTGTCGCCAACCGCCCACAAGCTGATTCCACCCGCTTCGCCGATCGTTGGCCGAACCCTGCCGATGAGCACATCGTCGATGCCTGCCGAGTCGAGCGGTGTCGGCACTTTTGCGTCGTCCCAGAGTTGGGCACCTGGCGCATCTGCCAAGATCTCCTTGGCCTCGCCAATCGACACGGGGCGATCAAAGAACATGGTGGCGGCAATACCGTGCCCGACCATGACCGGGACCCGCACACAGAACGGCTCCACCTTGGCTTCGGGAACATCGAGGATCTTGCGGGTCTCATTGACCAGCTTCCACTCCTCGTCTGTATAGCCCTGCTCTGTGAAGCCACCGGCATGGGCAACAACGTTGAACCCGATGGGACGGCTGTAGAGGTCGCTGTTCGGATCCGACCAGCCACCCTTGGCCAGAGTCTCTCGATCCTTGCCAAGCACGTCGATTTCGTGAGTGAGCACGTCCATACCGGTTTGACCGGAGCCAGATACCGACTGGTAAGAAGTGGCCGTCATCGCCCGCAGGCCTGCGGCCCGATGCAGTGGACCGGCTGCCATCATCACAACCATGGTGGTGCAGTTCGGGTTCGCCACGATTCCCTGATGCGACCTGATCGCCTCATCGTTCACCTGGGCAACGACAAGCGGGACCGCATCATCCATGCGGAAAGCAGAAGAGTTGTCGACAACGACAGCACCGGCCGCGGCAAACTTGGGAGCGTACTCAGCTGAGCGAGAACCGCCTGCGGAGAACAGCGCAACATCGATGCCCGACGGATCGGCAGGGGCCAGATCCTCGACGGTGATATCGCCCCACTTCGTAGGCACAACCCGGCCTGCCGACCGGCTCGAGGCCATCAACCTCAAGTCGGCAACAGGAAAATCCCGCTCTTCGAGAATCGAAAGCATGGTGGTACCAACCGCACCGGTAGCCCCGACGATCGCTGTTTTCTTAGCCATTTGCTGCACTCTCCTCATCGCTACCAAGCGCAAACGCGTCATGCAGCCCTTGGACCGCGGCAGCTACGTTGTCGCCTCGAACCACGCAGGATATGCGAATTGGCGACGTACTGATCATGTCGATGTTGACGTTGTGCTCGGCGAGCACCCTGAACATCTTTCCTGCGATGCCGAGTTCATCCTTCATCCCGGCGCCAACCAGTGACACCTTGGCAATGTTGTGATCTACATCGACCCCGGCTGCACCGATGATGTCAGCCGTGGTCAGCGCGACCTTCTCGGCCATCTCGAGATCGGCCTTGGGAACGGTGAAACTAATGTCAGTTGCCCCTTGGCGGGAGATGTTCTGGACAATCATGTCCACCGTCAACCCGGCCGCGGCCAGAGGCTCAAACAGTTGGGCGGCAAGACCAGGAGAGTCAGGGACGCCATGGACCGTGACCTTTGCCTCCGAGACGTCATGGGCCACGCCGCGGATGATCGCTTCTTCCATGGTTTCCTCCTTGACCCACGTTCCAACTCCGTCATGAAACGACGAACGAACGTGTATCGGAATGTTGTATCTGCGGCCGAATTCGACCGAACGAGCCATCAGGACCCCGGCACCAGACGCGGCCATCTCCAGCATCTCCTCAAACGAAATCTCTTCGAGTTTGGTTGCATTGGGAACCAAACGTGGGTCGGCGGTAAACACACCATCGACATCGGTGTATATCTCGCAAACCTCGGCACCCAGCGTCGCTGCCAAAGCAACCGCAGTCGCATCGGAACCGCCTCGGCCCAGCGTGGTGACATCACGAGTCTCGGGGCTAAAGCCCTGGAAGCCGGCGACGATGACGATCTTGCCCTCAGCAAGACCCTCTCGAACCCGATCACCACGAATCCCGATGATCTCAGCGTGACCGTGCTCCTCCGTGGTGAGGATGCCCGCCTGCGAGCCGGTGAGACTCATCGACCCGATGTCGTGGTCTTCGATAGCCATCGCCACCAGCGCCATCGATATTCGCTCCCCCGACGTGAGCAACATGTCCATCTCACGAGGATGCGTGTTGTCGGTGACTTCCGACGCCAGCACTATTAACTCGTCCGTGCTCTTGCCCATCGCCGATACGACAACGACCACGTCATTACCCGACTTGTGGGTGGCGACAGCGCGTGCTGCGACCGCTTTGATGCGTTCCGCGTCGGCAACGGAAGTCCCACCGTATTTCTGCACAACGATTGCCATCGGGCGAGTCTACCGCCGTAGTGGTGCAGCGGAATTACCATCCCCCGGCATGTCATCACTCACAACTCGCCTAATCCTTGTCGCCAGCATCGTCGCCCTGCTACTTGCATCGTGCGGCGGTTCCGAAGACTCCGGAGCAAGTGCCTCTCCGAGCACCACTTCATCGGGGAAGTTAATATGTCCCCTGGAGAGGAATTCATCCACCTCTTCTTTGGCTGTTGTAACTGAGGGAAGGACCGGATAAATGGGTTTGCTACAGGAGATCATTTTTTCATGTAACACCTGGTAAACATCAAACACCGG
>JASJHC010000359.1:0-8860 GCA_033791245.1 Acidimicrobiia bacterium
GTCAGCAAGAACCTCGGGACGGTCGACCTGGGTGATGATGAGGGCCGCGTCGAAGATGAGCGGATCTGGCAAGTCGCGGCCATCGACGATCTTCACCGTCCGAACAATCGGATCGATGCCGGCCTCTGCGTAGACAAGATCTAAGAAGGACTCCCCCGGTATCAGCTCGACGCTCAGTCCCTGTTCCTTGGCGTCCTCCCTGATGACGGCGACGGCACGCTCACCGACCACTGCAGATCCGGGAACGGCATAAACGGTCGGTGTCCCGGCAGCAGACTCCAAAACACGGTCGGCAATTGATCGATACACCTCATCAAAACCCGCACCGCTGTCGTACAGATCGTCACACGCGATGACCTGGCGACGGACGGACAACTCCACCGCAGCGGGATGTTGCGAGGTTCTAACGATCACGGTCCGATCAGGGTCTTCGAGAAGCGCTAACGAATGTGCCGAAAGCCGTTCCAGACCAGCGGGACCAAGGCCAACGATGACTAGTCGGGGCTCACTCACCCGGCGGGGCGATACCAAGGCCAACCTCCGACCAGCGGCCAATCGTTGCGGACACATCAATGTCAGCGTTGCGGACCGCTCTAGTGACCCAGGTGGAGTAGAGGGTGCTGGTCAGCGCCGGGTTCACATAGTCCATGATGTTTGCTTCGAGATCGGCCACAGATGAGGGGCTCACCCGGTCTTCGATACGGATCACACTCCACCCGGACCCATTGGGAACAGGGCCAAGGGGAACGCCTAGCTCGGCCGTCGCCGCCAGATTCGCAAACTCTGGTCCGATGGCCGTCAACCATTCCAGACAGTTGCCATCGTCGCCACCGATCAGACCCTCTGGGGTTGCTTGGTCCAACGACACCTCTGCGGCAACTTCGACGAAGTCCTCGCCATCGATGAGACGGGCTAGGACGGCTTCGCCATCGGCAATCGAGGCGACGGCGATGTGCCTGACACAAACCTGAGCGACCGTATCGGGCTGTTCTGATATCAGGGCTTCGAGCCCCCCAGGCTCGGCAGCTATCAAACTGGGTGCGACCGCATCAATGAGCAGTGTGGCAATTGCTCTGCTGCGGCGCGTCGTTTCATTGGCATCGGGTGCAGCTACCGCTGGGTTAAGCACCGACGCATAACGTCCCGGCGGGTTGGCAATACGCTCGTCGATAACTGCATCGGTGAGTTCCAGGCCAAAGTCGGCAGCGGCCGCCTGGCTGGCAGCTTCCAAGAGGACAAGATCGCTCACGTCTTGACGCAGTTGCTCACCGGTCACCGATGAGCCGCCGTTCTCATAGCTCGGCCGCAGTGCATACAGATCACTCTTGGTGATCTCATCCCCATTGACGGTCGCCAACGTATCCGCGGTTGAGCAGGAGGCGGCAAGCAAAGCTAGGGCAAGGACAACTAGCAGACGGCGGAAAACGGGCATTAGGTCGGATTCTCCTGTTCTGGTGGCCACATCTTACGAACGAATTCGATCAACGCATGCGCAAGCTCGCCGCGGGGCGTCGGCATGAAGAGTGTCGTGCCGCGCACAATCGATCGTGGCGCCAAGCGATCGAGTCGAACTTCCTGGGAGGTCTTGAATGAAACCGGCCCGAGACGGACCTCGTTGCGGACCTTGACGATCTCGGTGAGACCGACCCGCAGGGCTTCGACCCGCAACACCGCCACATCAACGAGAGCCTTTGCCTGCGGGGGCAGCTCTCCGAATCGATCACGCCACTCTGTGCTCACATCCATCACTTGAGATTCGGTTTCGGCCGCCGCCATGCGGCGATACGCCTCAAGCCGCTCGTTGGCACTGTCAACGTAGTGATCGGGTAGATGAGCATCGACCGGGATGTCGATGCGGATCTCGGCAGGACGCTCGGGAAGCGTCTCGCCCTTGAGCTTGGTCACGGCATCGGAAACCAATTCGACGTACAGATCGAACCCTACGGCCGAGATATGCCCGGCCTGGGTCTCGCCGAGAATCGAGCCGGCACCACGAATCTCGAGATCACGCATGGCCAGTTCAAAGCCAGACCCGAGATCCGAGTACTCACCAATAGCCTCCAAACGCCGGTAGGCAGCCTCCGAAAGGGTCTGCTCTTTCGGGTGGAACAGATAGGCATAGGCGCGCTGGTTGGATCGGCCGACCCGCCCACGCAGCTGATATAGCTGGGCAAGTCCGAGACGATCGGCCCGCTCCACCAGCAGCGTGTTGACCTGGGGAAGGTCAAGACCGGACTCGATGATGGTCGTTGCCACCAGCACGTCGTATTCGCCATTCCAGAAGTCAAACATCACCTGCTCGAGGCGACTCTCGCTCATTTGCCCGTGGGCGACGGCATACCTGGCATCGGGAACCAGCTCGCGCAACCGGGCAACGGCATGGTCAATCGATTGGACCCGGTTGTGTACGTAGAAGACCTGACCTTCGCGCAACATCTCACGGCGAATCGCAGCTGAGGTGGCCCTCTCATCGAGTGGTCCGACGTAGGTAAGGATGGGGTGTCGGTCCTCTGGTGCAGTCCGAATGTGGCTCACTTCTCGGATCCCGGTGAGCGCCATCTCTAGGGTGCGCGGGATTGGGGTTGCGGTAAGTGTGAGCACGTCGATCGAGGACCGCAGTCGCTTCAACTTATCCTTGGCCGCCACCCCAAACCGCTGTTCTTCATCGATGATAAGCAACCCAAGGTCTTTGAACTCGACGTCCTCAGATAGGAGTCGGTGGGTCCCTATGACTAAGTCGATCGAGCCGTCTCCTAGACCCCGAATGGTCTCACGTTGTTGCGCGGCCGTGAGGAACCGGCTCAACGACCCGACCTTGATCGGGTAGGGCGCAAAACGCTGCTCCATGGTTGCGAAGTGCTGTTGGGCGAGGAGCGTTGTGGGAACTAGGAGAGCGACCTGCTTGCCGCTTTGCACGGCCTTGAACGCCCCCCGCAGAGCCACCTCGGTCTTTCCAAAGCCGACATCGCCGAAGATAAGACGATCCATCGGCGCAGCGTCTTCCATATCCGCCTTGACGTCCGCGATTGCGGTCACCTGGTCGCGGGTCTCCTCATACGGAAAGGCCGACTCAAACTCGGCCTGCCATGGCGTGTCCTTTTCGAACGCGAAACCGGTTGCGGCTGCTCGCTGCCGGTGAGATTCGACGACAGCTTCTGCCACCACGGCGACGGCCTTGCGTACCTTGGTCCGTGTCTTTGCCCAATCGGCGCCTCCCATACGCGACAGGCGGGGTGCCTCACCACCGGTGTAGCGGACGACGGCAGCCAGCTGATCGGTGGGAACGTAGATCCGGTCCTCGCCGTGGAACTTGATCAGCAGATAGTCGCGCTCGACACCAGCTATCTCCCGATGCACCAGACCCTCAAAGCGGCCAATGCCGTGGTGATGATGGACCACGTAGTCGCCAGCGCTGAGATCACGGTATGCCTCGCTGGGTTCTTCGACCTGGACTTGCCGGCTGCGCCGATGAGCCCGGCGCCTACCGGCCATCTCGCGTTCTCCCACAACGCCAAGACCCAGTTGAGGAGCAACAAACCCGTGGTGGATACCCTCGCCGAGCACCGCTGACTCGACTGCGCCAAGCTCTTTGCGGACCGGCAGCAAGTGCCCAGCTTCACCGAGCAACCTTGAGATACGTGTCGCGGCTCCGGCCCCATCCATGGCGACCACGATCTCGACTCCTCGACCCTGCCAGTGCTGCAATGCGGCGGCAATCGAATCGGCGTCGCCTGCGATCGCATCAAGGCCACGCACTTCGACAACATCATCACCCGGTCCGGCAGCTTGCGGGGGTGCCGCTGCGTAGCTGTCATCAGGAAACTCGAGATAGAGCGCAGGGTGATCGGTGGGCTCTGGAGCACCACTCCCCCATGTTGGAGCAAGAGTGGCGGCGAGATCTGCTTCTTCCTCCCGCAGCTCTTCACTCCGTGCCCTTGCCTGCACTGGGTCGAACACGATGGTGTAGCGGGGAGCAGACAAATCGAGAGTGCTTGTCTCTTCTGCCATCCACGGCAACCACGACTCAAGGCCCTGGAACGTCAATCCGGCAGCGACCCGATCCCAGGTTTCCGCGGCCCACGGTTGTTCTTTGAGCAAGGCCTCGGCTTTGGTGCGTACCCCTGCATCGGGGCGGAGCTCCCGGGCGGGGAACGCTTCCACACAGTCCACCGAATCAACGGACCGCTGCGACCCAATCCCAAAGTTGCGGATTTCGTCGACCTCGTCGCCCCAGAATTCGATGCGGTAGGCCTCTGTTCCCTGGGCAGGGAACAGATCGACGATGCCGCCACGTACGGCGTATTCGCCGCGACTCTCGACACGATCGGTTCGGTGGTAGCCGTGGACTGTCAATTGGGCAATCAGCCTGTCGAAACCATGGTCCTCGCCAGCTCTGACAACCACCGGCGCAAAGGTCGAGGGGCTGAGTCGCTGAGTAACAGCACGTACCGAGGCAACAATGATGGTGCCCGCCGCTCCGGTCTCGAGTTCGTGCAGGGCTTGGGCGCGGTGCGCCATCGTGGCCACGTTCGGTGACACATGCTCGAAGGGCAGGGTCCCCCATGCGGGAAGATGCCATGCCTGGTCTGTGAACAGACACACGTCATCGAACAATTCCTCGGCCACTCGCTCGCCGGGGACAACAGCAAGCACCGGCAGATCGGAGTGGCTGGCCACTCCAGCGAGACTCAGCGCCCGTATCCCCGGAGGCACCACAAGACGACCCGACTGTGCAGGTACCAGCGTCTTTGGCCATACGGAAACGAGGGATTCAAGAGGAGCGCTCACAGACGGACCAGGCTACACGGCTACTCGGAGGGCGGCTGCAGCCGCCCTCCGAGTAGCTTGCGACTTCTGCGGAGCAGAAGTCGTGGCGAATGCCCGATCATTCGTCTGTGGTGCGGACCTCGACCTCGTGTGAGGTGAATGCGCTTGAGTAGCGGCGGAAGTAGTCCCAGCCGGAAAGCACCGTGGCAAAGACGGCAATCAGCATCAGCCACTCATCGAGGAAGAACGGTCCGATTTCCGAATCAGACCGGATCAAAGCAAAGCCGATGGCAAAGAACTGGAACGTCGTCTTGCTCTTGCCCCAGAAGCTCGGAGGAACCGTTGCCTTCTCCAATGCGGCAACGGCGCGCAGACCCATGACCGCTATCTCGCGTCCGATGATGATGAAGGCGGCCCACGACCATGCCCTATCGACTTCGATGAGCACCAGGAGACTCCCCACCACCAAGACCTTGTCGGCAACCGAATCGAGGAAGGCGCCCAGCACCGTGGTCAGCTTCCAGCGGCGGGCCAGATAACCATCAGCAAAGTCGGTCAGAGCCGTTGGCACGAAGACAGCGAGAGCGATACCAAACGCATGGTCAATCTGCTCGGAAAGTAGAACAAACGTCATCACCACGGGGGTAAGAGCTATGCGAGCGATCGCTAGAAGGTTTGGGACATTGAGCGGTCGAGCCATGGCGTGATGCTAACCGCACTAGGGCGCTGACTTCTCAAGGGACGCCAAGACCGATTGCTGGGCGACACGCCAAGTCTTAGAGAGAATTCATTTCGGCATCGATGGCGCGACCGATAATGGAGACCGCATCACCGATCTGCTCGTCTGTGGCCGTTGTGAAGTTGAGCCGCATTGTCGATCTGCCGCGGTCGGGGCCTGCAAAGAAGTACTTGCCAGGGACAAACGCAGCACCATCTCGAACGGCCCGCTCATAGACGGGGTCCATATCGAACTGGTCAGGGCCTTCTACCCAAACGAACATGCCGCCCTCAGGCTCTGACCAGGTGAAGCCGGAGGGAAGGTCTTCGGTTAGCGCCCGCAACAATCGTTGTTGCTTGGGGCGATACAACTCAACGATCTTGGGGATCTGCTCGGCCAGGTAGCCGCCTGTGATGTATTCGGCCGCCAGCGCTTGGTTGAGTGTGCTCGTGTGCAGATCGACGCCTTGCTTGGCGATAACCAACCAGTCTCTGATCGTCTTCGGTGCGACAGTGAAGCCAAGCCGCAGCCCGGGGGCGAATACCTTGGACAGGGTGCTGATGTAGACCACATGATCCGGCGCCAGGCTCTTTACGGTTGGCAGAGGATCACCTCGGAAACGCAATGCGCTGTATGGGTCGTCCTCGATGAGCAACGCACCGTGTTCGGCAATGATCTCGGCAATGCGATGCCGCCGCTCGAGGGTGAGGGTCCGACCGGTCGGGTTTTGGAACGTTGGAACCAGGTAGACCAGCTTGACATCGTGCTGGCTGAGCACGTGTTCGAGCGACTCTGGGATCACACCATCGTTGTCGGTCGCGATCTCGACATAGGACGGTTGATACGGGCTGAACGCCTGGATGGCACCTAGGTACGTCGGCGCGTCCACTGCGACCAGATCACCTGGATCGATGAGGATCTTTCCCAGACCATCAATGACACCCTGCTATCCGCTGGCTATCAACACTTCGTTGGCCGTGGTGACCACCCCAGTCTCGGCGAGAAGATCACTCAGGGCGGCGCGGAGGGGAGAGAATCCCTCAGTCAGGTCGTATTGGAGCGAACCCGATCCGTACTTGTCGAACACATTGCTGATCAGGTGCCCCATCGATTCCATGGGGAAGCTCTCAGGGGAAGGTATGCCTCCGGCCAAAGAGATGATCCCGGGTCGCGCCACGACCTTCAGAATCTCGCGAATCGCACTCACGTTCATCTGGGCCGTCCGGGCGGCCAGCTCGAAGTCGGCTGCGGGCACTACTCGACCCAGTCGAGGCTTTTGGCGACGGCCTTGTTCCACGAGCTGTACAGCGAGTCACGGTGCTCCGGGTCCATATCCGCGACGAATCTGCGGTCTTCGGACCAGTGGGTGCGCAACTCGTCGATTCCCGACCAATACCCGGTCGCCAGCCCCGCGGCGTATGCCGCACCAAGGACCGTTGTCTCGATAATCACCGGTCGCACCACGTCGACATCGAGAATGTCGGCTTGGAATTGCATCAACAACTCGTTGACGACCATTCCGCCGTCTACCTTCAGCTCATTCATCAAGACCCCGGAGTCAGCTTCCATCGCTTCAAGCACATCACGGCTTTGGTAGGCAACGGACTCGAGCACGGCGCGAGCAACATGGCCAGCTTCGCTGAATCGCGTAAGACCGGCGATGACTCCCCTGGCATCGGAACGCCAGTAAGGAGCAAACAGGCCAGAGAACGCGGGGACGAAATACACGTCTCCGTTGTCTTCAACCGACGCCGCCAATGGCTCAACGTCGGGGGCTTCCTCGATCATCCGCATCTGATCGCGCAGCCACTGCACACCGGAGCCGGCGATAGCTACCGATCCCTCGAGGGCATAGCGAGGTTTCCCGTTGGCTACCTGATAGGCGACGGTGGTGAGCAATCCTTTGGTCGAGGCAACAGCCTGGGTCCCGGTGTTGAGCAGCATGAAGCAACCGGTCCCATATGTGTTCTTCGCCTCACCAGCGCTAAAGCATGCCTGCCCGAACATGGCTGCCTGCTGATCTCCGAGTATGCCCGCGACAGGGATACCTTCGAGGACCCCGCGGCCCCGGCCGACAAGCCCAATCGAGGGAACAATCCTGGGTAGCATCGCCTTGGGGATGTCGAATATCGAGACGATCTCGTCATCCCATTCCAACGTGTCGATATCCATGAGCATGGTCCGGCTGGCGTTGGTCACGTCGGTGACATGCTCACCAGTCAGTTTCCACATGACCCACGAGTCCATCGTGCCAAAAAGCACGTCCCCGGCAACCGCTCGTTCTCGGAGCCCTTCGACGTTGTCGAGCAGCCAGCGCAGCTTGGGACCGGCGAAGTAGGTAGCGAGCGGGAGGCCGGTCTTGGCACGGAAGCGGTCCGCACCCTCATCACCACCGAGCTCGCGGCATAGAGCGTCGGTGCGGGTGTCCTGCCAGACAATGGCGGGTGCGACTGGCTCGCCTGTGTTCTTGTCCCAGACCAGTGTCGTTTCCCGCTGGTTCGTGAGACCGACAGCGGAAAGATCTGCGCGGTCGAGTCCGGCGTTGGCCAGGGCGGCTGCAACGACCTCTTCTATGTTCGCCCAGATCTCGCTGGCGTCATGCTCAACCCAACCCGGCTGGGGCATTAGTTGAGCGTGCTCCTTCTGGGCCATCCCGACAAACGTTCCAGAGTGGTCAACGATCGCAAACCGAGTACTGGTCGTTCCTTGGTCGATTGCTCCAACGTATGCCACGTGAATTCCTTTCGTCTCCGCCACCGCTACTGATTGGCGGAGCCGGTCAGCTGCTGGGCTGCCGGACCTCCGTCAACGATGAACCGCTCCACGACATCGGCTGCCAGTTCGACCATGAGATCGATCTCCGGTTGTTCCTTGGCAGTAAAACGGCGCAATACAAAGTCTGCTGGATCCATTCTGCCCGGCGGGCGCCCCACTCCACATTTGAGTCGCCAGAACTCTTGAGAACCCAACGACTTGATCACCGATCGCGCCCCGTTGTTTCCACCCGATCCACGGTCGTACTGCAACCGGATGCGCGCAAAGGGCAGATCAATGTCATCGTGGATGATGAGGAGGTCCTCCGGCTCTGCGCTGAAGTACCTCAAGAGCGGAGAGACCGCTTGACCGGACTCGTTCATGAATGTCGTCGGCAGTCCGAGCACCGTACGGACACCGCCAATGCGAACCTCGCTCACCTCGGCACGCACGGTGCGACGAGCGCGCTTGAAGGACCCTCCGTGGCGGTTTGCGAGCGCGACAACCACGTCGGCTCCAAGATTGTGCCTCGTCTGCCGATAGCGCTCGCCTGGGTTGCGGAGCCCGGCGATGACGGGAACTGCTGGGGAGGAGACGGTTACTCCTCTTCCTCCGCAGCGG
>JASJHC010000360.1:0-18464 GCA_033791245.1 Acidimicrobiia bacterium
CCGCCTCCTGGCTGAAACACCACTGGCCGACCGAGTTCTTTGCTGGTCTGCTCAACGCCCAACCGATGGGTTTCTACACACCCAATTCACTTGTCCAAGATGCGCAGCATCACGGGGTGGTGATGCTTCCGCCCGATATCAATCAGTCCTGGTACGACTGCACTGTGATCCCGCATCCTGTACCCAAGAACGAGACCAGCGTGTATCTCGGCTCGCAGTGGAGGCGAGGCCGGGGTCCCATCGACGATCCGGAGCGGATGCCGGTCGCGTTGAGGGTCGGGCTTCGTTATGTGCGGAACTTGGGGGACAAAGAGATCACCAGGATTGAGGCAGCTCGCCAGATCGGTGGCCCGTTCGATTCGCCGGAGGACATGGCGCAACGGACCGGGCTTGAGGTTGGGGCGTTCGAGTCTCTGGCTGCATCCGGTGCGTTGGTGCCGCTTGGCCTGGGGCGGCGAGAGGGAATATGGGCTGCTGGAGGCCTCGCCGAACTCGGTCCAGGGAAGCTGGCACTCGGTGATAAAACGAGTTCACCGCAATTGGTCGAGATGTCACCGCCTGAGGTCATGCAAGCTGAGCTTTGGTCGACCTCGATCTCGCCAACACATCCGGTGCAGTTTCTACGTGCCGAGTTGGATCGTGTCGGTTGCGTTCGGGCTACCGATGTGCTTGCTCTCCATGTCCATGGGAAGCGGATGAAGGTCGGGGGATTGATCACTCATCGGCAACGTCCGAGTACGGCACGGGGAGTGCGCTTCTTGAATCTCGAGGATGAGACCGGGCTGATCAATGTGGTGGTATTGCCACAGGTGTGGGAAGCCAACTATGAAGTTGCCCGCAAAGCCATCGGCGTTGTGATCGATGGTGTTGTGGAATACCAGGACGGCGTTACCAATTTTGTTGCCCACCGCTTCGAGGATTGGCCGGTTACGGGGATCAAGTCCCGAGATTTTCGATAGCTTTCCCCAGAATCTGTGATCGATATCGCTACTCTGCGTTTGACCGACCAAAGGGAGTGAAGCACTGTGCGTGTTGTGATCGTGGGTGCAGGTCACGATGGCGCCTACCTCGCCGAACGCCTTGTCGCCGAGGGTCAAGAAGTCGTGATCATCGAAGCCGACGAAGACAAGGCGAATCGAATACAAGAGCGTCTTGACGTCCTGGTTGTCCCGGGCAACGGGGCCAGTCCTGCAGTACTCCGTCGCGCTGGCGTCGGCGAAGCAGGACTCTTTCTGGCAGTAACCGACAGCGATGGCGCCAATGTCCTCGCTTGTCGCAGCGCCAAGGCTCTCGGCGTCACCCGTACCGTTGCTCGTGTTGAGGACGCTGACCTGCGTGAGGTCTCTCCCGGCCTCGGGGTTGATGTCGTTGTTGATGCTCGAGTCTCAACCGCACGCCAGGCAGCCCGGCTCGCCGAACACGCCGGCGTCACCGAATACGCAGACTTCGCCGGGGGACGGCTCAGTCTTGTTGCCGGAGTGGTTACCGAGGGTTCTGCCGCAGCCGGGAGGTCGGTAACCGACCTGAGAAGCGCCGCTTCTGACTGGCATTTCATCCTCGCCGCTGTGGTGCGCGGCGACAAGACGGAGATCGGGCGTGGGGAGACAACCATCGAGGCCGGAGACCATGTGGTCGTGATGGTCGAGGCCGCCCGGGTTCGCGACGCAATTGAGATGTTCGGAATCGATGTCGAGCCGCTATCACGTGTCGTCATCCTCGGGGGCACGCGGATTGCCGAGATGACCGCCGATATCCTTCTCTCCAAGGGGTACGAGGTCTTGATCGTCGAGCAAGAGCCGGAGCGGGCCGCGTTGATGGCGCGCCGATCCGCCGCCGCCATACTGCAAGCCGATCCGGCAGATCCCGACTTCCTGACCTCGTTGCGTCTCGGGCCGGGCGATGTCGTCCTTGGATTGTCCGGCCACGACGAGCTGAATCTCATGGGTTGCCTGATGGCCAGCGCGGTCGGGGCCCCCAAGACTATTGCCCGTTTTGGGCACCGCTCGGTTGCTGGTTTGCTACGCAACGTCGGCATCGATGCAACGCTCTCGTCCCGAGTCGCCGTCGCCAACATGATCCTCCAGTTTGTACGCCGTGACCGGATCCTGTCGGTGGCTACGGTCAAGGACACCGATGCGGAGGCGCTTGAGATCGAATTGGCCGTGGGATCGCCTGCAATTGGAGTCGATCTGATCGATCTTGGACTACCCCGCGGTGCGGTGCTGGGCGGGATCGCACGTGGCGACGATGTGATCGTGCCGAAAGGCGACACCACACTCACTGTCGGTGATCACGTCGTGATCTTCGCCAAGAGCGAAGCGATTGATGCGGTCGAGAAACTACTGCTCGCGTGATTACCGCGGCATCCTCGGCGCAGCGGCGTTTGGCGGTCATCGTGTCCGTAGTCGTCGCGGCTGGCGGTGCCGCCATGATCCCGGCCATCGTCACCGGCATTATCTACGCCGAGTGGAGTGACACGCTCGCTCTGGTTGCCGCTGCGGGCATCGCCGGCTCCATAGGCCTGGCCGGTCGACGCTATTCGGCGGCGAGTGGGATCTTCACTTCGAGCGAAGGTTTCGCCGCGGTGGCACTGTCATGGGTCATCCTCATCCTCTTTGGGACGCTGCCGTATGTGTTCTCCGGATCGTTCACTGGGTTCATTGATCCGCTATTTGAAACCACGGCCGGCTTCACCACCACAGGCGCGACTGTTGTCGCTGACCCCGGCCAGCTGTCGCATGCGCTACTCCTGTGGCGGGCGACTACCCAATGGGTTGGCGGCATGGGCATCATTGTGTTGTCGATAGCGGTCCTACCGATGTTGGGCGCCGGTGGTGTTGAGCTGGCCCGTGCCGAGGCTCCAGGACCTGAGCCGGACCGGATGACGCCCCGGTTTCGCGACACTGCAGAACGTCTCTGGTGGGTCTATGTAGGCCTGACCGGTATCGAGGCCGTGGTACTTGCGTTCGGCGACATGAGTATTTTCCAGGCGATCGCCCACTCGTTGACGACGATGCCGACCGGTGGCTTCAGCACTGAGTCAACCTCCCTGGCCGGATTCAGCGCATACACCCAGTGGGTTGTCATCGCATTCATGGTGGCAGCTGGGATGAACTTTGCTCTCCACTTCCGAGCGCTGCGCCGACCGCGGGCCTATCTCGAGAACAAGGAGTTCATCGCTTATATGTCGATCATCGGCTTCGCCGTGCTCGTTGTTGCCGCGGGAACTTGGTCCATGGGGTCGGGCATCGAAGCCAGGGTTAGGGATGCTGTGTTCACGGCAGTGACCACAGTCACCGGCACCGGATATGCCACCGTCGATTGGGCGGTGTGGGCTCCAGGTTTGTTGCTTGCCATCTTGGTCTTCATGTTCCTAGGTGGGATGGCTGGGTCGACCGCTGGCGCGATCAAGACCTATCGGCTGGGAATCCTCTACAAGACCATAGGTGCGAGTCTGCAACGGATCATCTATCCAAGCGTCGTCTCGGTGCAGAGATTTGAGGGCAAACCGGTTGAGCCGCGGTTGGTGCACGGCGTTGTGGCGTTCTTTGTGCTCTACATTGGCTTCTTCGTCGGGGGAGCGGTGCTGCTTGGTTTCTTCGAGCCATCGCTAGACCTGGTGACGATCGGATCGGCCTCGGCATCAGCGGTCGGCCATATTGGTCCGGCCCTCGGCGAGCTGGGGCCGACAGCGACGTATGCGGCGCTGGGTGCTGACAGCAAGCTGCTGCTCGGTTTCCTGATGGTGGTCGGTCGCCTCGAGATCTACCCCGTCATCATCCTCCTCACCCACCCCTGGTGGCGGCGCTAGTTGGGGCAGCGATTTCCCGCCGCCCCGACTGCAATGGATGGCGAAGGCCGAGTGGCGAAGTCTGAGCACTTCCCACGAGAATGGGAACTCAGCGAAGCTGAATTCCCATTCTCGAAAGGAACCGAGCTCTGCGAGGTTCCCGTTAGCTCTGCTCTGCGGGTGGAGCGATTATCGAGAACGTGCCGCCTTGCGGATCGCTAACGACACAGATCCGGCCCACGGGTGTGTCCACGGCTGGAACCACGATGTTGCCGCCCAGCTCAGTTGCCTTGGCGGCGACTGCGTCGGTATCGGTAACCCCAAAGTAGACACCCCAATGCGGTGGGATGGTGTCGGGGAAGTTGTCGTCCATCGTCATAAACCCGCCGTTGTAGGCGTCTTCGCTCAACGGATCACCCTGTTTCTTGTCTGGCATTGTGATCAACCAGTAGCTGGGATCGGATCCAGGGAACTCCTCAAAGGTCCAGCCGAGTGCCTTGCCGTAGAACTCGCGAGCACCGGCCGCGTTCCTGGTGCTGAGCTCGTTCCAGTTCATTGCGCCCGGTTTGTGGAAGACTCCCGCTCCGAGATGATCGCCGGCCTGCCACAGGCCCACGTAGGCTCCCTCGGGATCGACAACAAAGGCCATGCGCCCTGACGTCATGACATCCATCGCCGGCATCATCACCGTGCCGCCTGCCCCGGTCCACTTCTCGACGGTTTCGTCGACGCTATCAACCGAGACGTAGGAGTTCCACATCGGCGGAATGCCTTGTGCCGCCATCTCGGCAGGCTGCTGGCCGAGGCCGGCAGTGGCCTTGCCGTCCATGCTGAACATCGTGTACATGAACGAGCCGTCCGGCATCTGCTCATCCTTGGCGTCCCAATCAAACAACGCTGCATAGAACGCAGTTGCTGCCGCCGGATCTGGTGCTGAGACATCCGACCAACTAAAAAGACCGTGTTGATAACCCATTGCTTCTCCCTCCAAGGATCGCGCCCACAGCGGGCGCCGTCTAACAAACCTACAGATCGGGTGTGGCAAGAAACGGGTGGATCGAACAAGAAGTCGTCTAGTCGACCTTCTGGGTGCCCTTGACCCAGTCGGCGTACAGCGCGGTATACACGCCACCTTGTGCGATCAGCTCGTCGTGACTGCCCCGTTCGGCAAGGCGACCCTGATCGAAGACCAACACGTCATCGGCAGCCTCGGCCGTCGAGAGACGGTGGGCTACGGTGACGCTGGTGCGGCCGGCAATGAGCCGTTCCATGGCGCGACGCGTCTGAACCTCGAGAGCGGGGTCCACTGCCGAGGTTGCCTCGTCCAGCACCAGCACGTCAGGACCAGTGATCCAGGCTCGTGCCAGTGCCACGAGCTGGCGCTCGCCGGCAGACAGTTGGCCACCCCGTTCTCCGACCGAAGTTGTCAGACCGTCAGGGAGCTGGGCAACCCAGGGATCGAGTTCGAGGTCGGTGATGGCGGCTTGGACCTCGGCGTCGGTTGCCTCAGGTTTGCCATACCGGATGTTGTCCGAAATCGTGGCGTCGAAAAGGAAGCCCTCCTGGGGGACATAGCTAAGGCGCCGCCTCAGGTCGTCGGTATCGATCTGGGACAACGGGACACCACCCAGCATCACATGCCCAGATACCGGATCATGGATCCGAGTGAGAAGCTTGGAGAACGTCGACTTGCCGGAACCTGTTTCACCAACGACGGCGATCCGTGTCCCTGGCTTGATCTCCAGATTCAGGTCGACAAATAGCGGAGCTTCTTCCTTGTAATAGAACTCCACGTCAGTGAACTCGATATTGAGATTGCCCTCAGGCAAGAAGACCGGATCTGTTGGGTCATCGATCTCGATCGGTGTGTCCAGGATGCTCAGGATGCGACGCACTCCAGCACCGGCCGACTGAGCATGGTTGAGAGTCTCGACCAGCGTCTGGATCGGCTGGACCAGAAGGTTGACCAGGAACAAGAACGCCAGGAGCGTTCCCGCACTCATCCCGGCATTCACTCCGGTGACAACGCCAATCCCGATCACTGCAGCCGTGATCAGCCCGGCAAACAGTTCTGCACTCGAGAACAGGCTGGCCCCCAGCAGCGCCGTCCGAAACTCGCTGCGAAACTGTGCGTCGAGAGCGTCGGAGACCTTCAC
Source organism: Acidimicrobiia bacterium (assembly GCA_033791245.1). Taxonomy (GTDB): domain Bacteria; phylum Actinomycetota; class Acidimicrobiia; order Spongiisociales; family UBA5794; genus JAAETI01. Next base: position 5,947 of record JASJHC010000360.1, read on the forward strand.
TCTGGTCTCTTCCTCGGCACCATACGCCCGGATCACTGGCAGCCCCGAGATGGCCTCGCCCATAGCGCCAAGGCTCTGGCCGACACGCTGCCGAACCTTGTCGTGAGCACGAGCCAGGATCCTTTGGATATAGACAAGCATGATCGTGTAGACGATCACGGATCCGACAACTACCAGTGCCAGATCGAAGCGGTACACAAGCATCGCGATCATCGCCAAGAACACCTGGGCAATACCGATCAGCAGCCCAACCCCGCCCCAGTCCATGAAGTCTTGGATGGATGCGATGTCTGAGGTAACTCGGGCAACAAGGGCACCACGTCGCTCGGCCTCGGTGTGAAGTATGGAGAGCTTGTGCAGATGCTCAAAAGTGCGAACCCGCAGCTCAGACAGGCCTGTCGCCGATGCCAGTGCCAATCTGACCAGAGCCTGGCGCCGGACTATGAAGGCCAAGAACATGGCACCGATTGCGGCCAGACCCTTTACAGCGACGCTGCCAATGTCGATCTCGCCCTCACCGAGCAAATCGTTGTCGATGACCGTCTGCACCACGACGGGAACCACCAGCTGGATCAGTGTTCCCAGCGCAGCGAAGAAGATGGTCAGTCCGATCCCAGCCCGCAGGGTTGGCGTCTCCTGGAAAGCGCGGCGCAGCGCATGGAGAGTGCCGGAGCTGGAGTCGTCTGCACTCATGAGCGCCTCCGTTCTTCGGCATCGTCGGCATAGGCTTCAACGATTCGGGCATACCCGGGCACGTCGCGCGATAGATCGCGGTGGGTGCCGTGGCCGACGATCTTGCCTTCATCGATGAAGACGACCTCGTCCGCTAGGGCAATACTCGAGGTGCGATAAGCGACAATCACGATGGTCGATGGCATCTCTGACTCACGGAGCCTCTCAAGGATCCTCGCTTCGACCGATGGGTCGACGGCAGAAGTGGCATCGTCGAGGATCAACAGTCGGGGTTTGCGAACCAGGGCCCTGGCCAGGGCGATCCGCTGTCTTTGTCCGCCGGAGAGGCTCGTGCCACGCTCGCCAAGCGTCGTGTCATAACCGTCCGGTAGTTCGAGAATGAATTCGTGGGCCCCGGCGAGCTGTGCCGCTGCTTTCACTTCCTCGTCGTCCGCAATCACGCCAAAGGCGATATTGCCGGTGACGCTGTCGTCGAAAAGGAATGACTCCTGAGAGACGAATGCGACCTCTCCCGGTAGTGCCGACCGGGCAAAGCTGCGCAAGTCGCGTCCGTCGATGGTGATCATTCCGGCGCTGGGATCCCAAAGTCGAGCCATGAGAGCGGTCAGCGTCGACTTGCCGCTGGCGGTAGGGCCAACGATGGCGACGACCCGGCCCGGCTGGATTGCGAGGTTGAGGTCTTCGATAATGGTTTCGCCGTCGTCATACGAGAACGAAACAGCGTCCCCGCTGACGAGGGCTCCGGTCTCGTCGGTCTCGGGCTGGGCATCGCCGTAGGGCACGAGATCGGTGACGTCGTAGACGCTCTGCACCCGCTCCCATCCGGCACGAGACGAGGCGATCGACCACAGCACAAACCCGATGATGCGGATCGGAATGAAGAGCAGCGACAGCAGGTAGGCGATCGTAATGACATCGCCGGCGGTCACTGCGCCACTGCTGACCCTGATGGCGCCGGCAACCACCATGATCACAGTGACGGCAGACAGCAGGCCTTCAACGCCGACGCGGTAGGTGGCCATCATCTGGAGAACGTGGGTCAGCCGGTCGCGGAGACGTTCAGAGGCTTGCTCGAACCGGTCTTTCTCGAGGTCAATGCGGCCCAGCGCCTTGATCGTTAACGCTCCGTCGAAGCTTTCATGGGCGATTGAAGACACGTCGCCGCGCAGGGTCTGGACTTCCCGGAATGCGCTGAACATCTTCCAGGCGCCGTTCATGTTTACCGCAACGATCGCACCCAGGCAGACGAATGCGATCAGAGCAAGCCAAAGATCCATCAGCAGTATCAGAACGACAGTGCCGACCAGGAGGAGGGAGGACCCGATCCCGTAGGGGAGAGGGGCCAGGATGAAGGTCCCCTGGCGAACGTCGGTGTCGCTGGTGGCGAGCAGTGTGCCAGTCGACTGCCGTTGGTACCACGAAAGTTCCAGCTTGAGTAGGTGCTCGATGAGGTCGTGACGGGCATCGGCCTGCACTCGGAATTGGAGGAAACTGGCGGCAGTGCGGCGCAAGATAACCGCTAGGGCCTTCCACAAAGCCACCGCGAAGACGGCCCACATTGCCGGCCACAGCAGTCCTTCGTGCGGTGCGCCCTGGTCGAGTACGGGCACGATCAGATCGTCGGTGATTCCACCGATAACGATGGCGGAGGCCACGATTGCTGACACGAAGAGACCGGCGCCGATAACCGCCAGCGTGAAAGAGGCAGTTCTGGCTCTCGCAAAGCGCACCGCGATAGCGCTGCCCTCGCGCAGCATCGAACCCAATGATGTTTGATCGGTCGTCACCGGCATCCTTCCAGAACTGACGATGGTACCGCGGTCCGGGCGTGCCTAGGTTGCCGGGCTCAGGCGAAGAATGCGACTATTGGGAGTAGTTGCTCGACGCACGGAACGTCTCGTCGATATGCACGTTGACGAGGGCCGGCAGTCCGCTCGCTGCTGCCCGTTCGAGAGATGGCATGAGCTCGTCACTCGATGTAACCAACTCGCCGTATCCGCCCAGGGCCTCGACCACGGCGTGATACGGGCGGCGTCCGAGGTCGGTTGCGACGAGGCGATCCGGATAGAACATCTTGTGGAACGTCTTGATGTTGTTCCACACACCATCGTTGCCGACCACGCCGACTACCGGGAGACCCAGCCGGACGTAGGTGTCGAACTCCATGCCGTTGAAACCAAAGCCGCCGTCACCAAACACAATGCCAACCCGCTTGTTGGGGAAAACAGCCTTGGCGGCAAGAGCGAATCCGGGCCCGGTTCCCAGCGTTCCCGCGGGACCCGGCTCGAGAACATGTCCGGGCGTCGAGACTTGGAGCCATTTTGCGGTCGTGGCGACGATGTCGCCTCCGTCGACAGCGACAATCGAGTCACGGCCAAAGAACTCGGCGACGGTGCGTCCGAAGAACTGTGGATTAACCAGCTCGGACGGTGCATCGGCTTCGGCGTTCGCAGCTGCGAGTTTCTCTGCCTCTGCCGTCTGTAGAGACGTTGTCCATTCCCGGCCCCCGCGGTGGGCGAGGTCGGGGTGCCGGTGGAGTTGATGTACAAGCCGGCCCGGGTTGGCGACCACGGCCTGATGCGCCGGTCGATTCCAGCCGATCTTGGTCGGTTCGGCGTCAACCTGAATGACGGCTGCATCCGAAGCGATTTTCTGCCCGAAACCGGTGCGGAAGTCCCAATCGACGCCGAGTGCCAGCACGACGTCGGCCCCGGCAAATGCCTGAGAGCGCGCCCGGTTGCCCAGTAGCGGATGACCAAATTCGAAAGCGCCCCTGGCCCCGCTGTTGACGTAGGCGGGGGCCTCCATGGCTTCCGCGAGGTTGACCAGCGCCTTGACCGCAGCACCGCGGATGCCATTGCCGGCAAAGATCACTGGGCGCTCTGCATTTCCGAGGGTGAAGGCGATCTGATCGATGACCGCCGACTCTGCTCCGCTGGGCTCAGTGGGTCGGTAGTGCTCGGGAAGAGAGGTGGTGTCCGCCACCATGCTTGCCTGGACATCGAGGGGGATATCAAGGAACACTGGGCCACCCCTACCGGAGAACGCATGACGAGCGGCGATCGCGATGTAGTCACCGAGGCGTGCGGTTTCCCAAACAGTGTCTGCAAACTTGGTTGTCGAGCCAAAGAGCTTGGGGTGGTCCATTTCCTGTAGACCGCCGGTGTGTTCCTGCCGGATCGGGTGGCGGCCGCCGAGGACCAGCATCGGTGTGCCCGAGTAGTGCGCGTTCATCACGCCGGTCATCGTGTTGGTGACACCGGGGCCGGCGGTGACGGCGACAACCCCGAGGTTGCCGGTGAGTCGGCTATACGCCTCGGCGGCGTGGGCCGCGGTCTGTTCGTGGCGGACGTCGACGATCCGTATTCCTTCGAGCACGCACCCATCGAGGATGGGGACGATGTGGCCGCCGGTCAGGGCGAAGATGGTGTCGACGCCTTCGTTGCGTAGCGCCCGGGCCAGGAGTTGGCCACCATGGATCTTGTCCATCAGAAATCCCAGCCTTCGAAGAGGCGTGGTTGCAGCAGGAAGACCAGCGAACCGCGTGCGGTGGGTGCGTCTTTCCATTGACCTATCGAGAGATCGACGGCGGCCACGGTTGCTGTCTTGATGTCGACTTCGGCGCCAGTCAACGACTGGACTAGATAGCTCCACGTTGGCTCATGGCCAACCAGCATCAACGTTTCGATCTCATCGCTGGCGTTGGCTGCCACTGTCAGCGCTCCCGAGGCTGACGTGCCATAGAGGTCATCGATCTCGACGAGCTCGCAGCCCCACTTGCCGGAATCGCTGGCCAGCATTGCGGTCTCTTTTGCTCGCTGCGCAGACGAGCTGTAGATGAGGTCTGGTACTTCGCCCATTCGGGCAAGGATCTTGCCCATGGTGATAGCGGCGGCAGTACCGCGGCGGTTGAGTGGTCGGGCATGATCGGAACTTGCACCAGCGTTCCAGTCCGACTTGGCATGGCGCAGAATCATGAGTCGCTTCATGAGGCTGCACCATACCGTGCGACCAAGACCCAGGTCGGAGCGATAATGCCATATGGAACCGACTGTTTGTCGCCTCGATCTCCAGGATGTCATCGTTGCCCGCCAAGTGTTGGTGCTGCAGCATTCCGCATACCGTGTCGAGGCCGACCTGATCGGATTGGAGCAGATTCCACCGTTGCATGAATCGCTGCAAGATCTGGTGAGTGCGCCGCTCAGCTGGCTTGGAATCGTCGACGGGCATGGGGTCGTCGCCGCCTTGGCCTTTACCGCTCGCAGCGGCGGAGTCGATATTGACCGGCTGGTGGTTGGGCCAGCATTCGCCCGGCGCGGCTACGGCACTGCACTCGTCTCGGAGCTGGGTGCCGCCGCTACGATCACCGTCGCGACGGGTACCAAGAACCTGCCGGCGCACCGACTCTACGAATCGCTTGGGTTTGTGAACGTTCGGGAGACCAGCCCGGTCGCGGGACTCCTGGTGACCCACTTCGAAAGAAAGGCAACTCATGGCCCGCGGTGAGCGACATGACCCCACTGACGAGCTTCTGGAGCCGGGGGAGAAGACTGTCGTGGTCCTCGAAGGGGTCGTCTCCGGATTCACGCGCTGGTCTGGTTTGGGCGGGATCGTCGGGATACTGGTCGCTCTCAGCGTGCCGCGTCTCTTCAATCTGGGCTTCGTTCTGGGTGCGATTGCGATAGTGGCGGTCGTCACGGCGGTGTTTGCTCTGGTCTATTTCGTGGCCGGGCGCCCGCTGGCCCGGCGCAACGATCCTCCGCTGCAGAGCCCTTATCTGACGCTCCACCTGACGGATCGGAGGGTCTTGCTGTTCGATCGGCAACTGAGCGCTGACGTGCCCACATTGGTTGAGGCAACCGACGTCAATGACATCAGCACGGTGCGATACGGAGCCGCGGGTGCATTGGTCCCGCAACGGCTCAGCTTTGTCATCCGAGGCACCCAGCATCGTGAGTACGAATTCCCCCGGTCGCAGTCAGTGGGCGAGTTTGTCGACCACTTCGCTTAGGTCTTAGCTGCCGGCTGCCCAGGCGAGAAGCAGTTGGCCACCGAAGTAGAGCGGGAGTGCAGCCATGCGGTTGATCATGCCGGGCCAGGCAAAGCGTTCTCGGGCCACACCCAGGTCGGACAGGTAGAAGGCAATCGCACCAACCGGGATTCGCCAATCTGCAGAAAGAGCGTTCGTCGATACCGCGGTGGCGACCATGGCCGAGATAACGGCCATATAGGCGATAACCGGGCCCTTCAATTCCTTGGGAACGGTTGGGAGAAGCCAGCGGGCAACCGGGATGGCGATCACGATCACAGCAAGAACAGGAACATAGAGCTGCTCACCAAGACCACGATTGGAAAACGCGGTGACGTAGGCGACCTGTCCGGCGAGGAACACCGCAAGCCCGGCCACAAACGGTCCACGCCCGTTGAAGCTGAGAAAGAGATCTCCGAACCAAGACAAGGCAAGGCCGACCAGCATGATCTTGCCAAACGTTGTGTCGAGGGCTCCGACGGAGATAGCCACTGCAATAAAGGCGGTAGCCGCCACCATCTTGGGGAGCCGTGCCTGCCGGGGTCGGCGCACCTCGGCATGGAGAAGCAGGCCAAGACCGACCAGACATGCGATTGTGAAGACCCACGCCATATCGTCACGATAACTCGTTGTATCGGCATCGACGTCTTTAGGATGATCGGACACTCAGGAGGTCCCGTGGCTCTTAATCCAGAACTCGAAAAGACATTCAATGACCAGGTGAACCTGGAGCTCACCTCGGCTCATCAGTACTTGGCACTGTCAGCGTGGCTCGAAACCGAGGGGCTGCCCGGTATGGCCCACTGGATGAAGATGCAGGCAGGTGAAGAGAATGAGCATGCGATGAAGTTCTATCAGTTCCTGCTCGACCGCAACGCTCGTGTTGCCCTGGAGTCGCTGCCAAAGCCACAGTCAGACTTTGCCAGCGTGACTGACGTCTTTCGAGCAGCACTTGCGGCTGAAGAGACCGTCACCGCGGCCATCAACACGCTCTATACCAAGGCTGTCGAGGCCAAAGACTTCGCCTCGTATCCGCTGCTCGATTGGTTTGTCAACGAGCAGGTTGAGGAAGAGGCAACGGTGCAGCAGATCATCGACGATCTCGAGCGCACCGAGGGCAGTGGACATGCGTTGCTGATGCTGGACCGCGAGCTTGGTGCCCGCGTCTCCGGAGCCGAGTAGCTTCGCAGCTTGTTTGGCGAACCGCCGCTACCTCTCGGGCTAATACGCCGGGCGCTTGACGAGGAATGGTCGTTGGCAGTCGAAGCCGTGGAGTATCTCGCCGTCGGCTATGGGAGCTTCCACTGGCGCAGTTCAGGTCCCGATGGCTGGTTTGTTACTGCTGATCGGGCTCTGCCCGACACCGTTGTGACACAAGCGTATCGGCTGGCTCGCCAGCTGCGCGACGACGGCCTCGAGTTTGTGAGGGCGCCGCTGCCGCATCGTGGCGACGATGTCGTGTGGGAGTCCGACGGTTGGTGGCTCTCCGTGTGGCCTTGGGTCGAGGGACGAACGTCACCGGGTACCGAGCATGCCTCGGCAGCGGACTTGCGGGCCACCCTTGGGTGTGTTCGCAAGCTACACGATCATGCAGCTGCGGCGCCCGTCGCGGAGCTTGTGGAGCACTGGAGCATTCCGCAAAGATCTGAGTTGGTTGGCTTCCTTGAGGATTGGCCTAGCCCCAGCGGACCTTACGCAGATGAGGTTGGCTCACTCCTGCTCGGCAACGAGGAGGCCGTCTATGGGCTGATGGATCGGTACGACGGCCTTACGGCGTCGATCACGGCAAGGGATGTCCCACATGTGATCACACACGGCGAACCCCACGCCAAGAACGTCGTGCACACACAGAAGGGGCCGATGCTGATCGACTGGGACACAGTCCGATGGGCTCCGCGCGAACGAGATCTGTGGTCCTTTCCGGATCGCCGGAGTTGGAGCGATGGCTACGGCGCAGACGTTGAGATTGATGATGACATTATCGAGACGTATCGCCTGCAATGGTCGCTAGTAGAGATAGCGGACTTCGCTACATCACTGGCGGCGGCTGCTACCAGGACTCCCGATCTGGAGGTTGCCATGAGAGAGCTCAACAAGTACCTGCGAGCCGCCGAGTCGTAGAACGCGCTCCGGGGTCTCCATCGGTACTGTTGGCGCAACGGTCGGCGAACTGAGGATCATTATGGAGCTAGGTACGTTTTCGATAAGCCTCTCTGTCAAGGACATGGCTGTGTCACGAGAGTTCTACGCAAAACTCGGTTTTGAGATGGTGGCAGGCGATGGTGAAACGTGGACCATCTTGGCCAACCAATCTCATGTTGTGGGTCTCTTCCATGGCATGTTCGAGGGGAATCTGCTGACGTTCAACCCCGGCTGGGTGGGGATGGGGGAGCAGCTTGATGATTTCACCGACATCCGAGAGCTGAGCAGCGCGTTGCGGGCGCTGGGGATCGAGCCCAGCAATGACACCTCGGGGGAGACGCCCAGCGGTCCGGCGAGCTTCTCTCTGACGGATCCTGACGGCAACGCCATTCTCATCGACCAGCACGTCTAGCCGCGGTCCCGCTGCGGCGTCTCAAGCCACCGTCGCGATAAGACGAAGACCTTGGATGAGGTTGATACGCCGCCTGCGCTTCAAAGGCTACGGGCCAGTCTGGGGTCTGGCAGGGTCGATGGTCGTGCTTACAACGCTGATCCTGGTCTGGGGTATTGACTGGAGCGGACCGGACACAACCCCACCTGCTCCCGTTCTGACATCGCAGACGGGCACCATCGCATGGGAAGGTGGAGAGTGTCTGGATCTTGAGCACTGGACCGGATCACACTGGGACCGGATCGCCTACGGAAACTTCAACGACACCACCAACGGAATCTGGGGAGCACCTACCAGCGGCGAACGGTTCTGCCAGCCCGTTGGGGTCGGTGGAAGAGTCTCGCTACCCGCCGATGCAGATCCCGGGACATACCGGATCTGCAACATCGGCCAGCCGGACTGTCTGGAGTTCGTCTTTGATCCCCAGTGACGGGATCTACAACCGCTCGACGATGTAGTCGATCGCCTTGGTGAGGGTCTCCAGATCAGCAGGCTCAACATTGGGGAACATCGCCAGTCGAAGCTGATTCTCGCCCAGTGCCCGATAGCCACCCGTGTCGAGAATGCCGTTCTCGCGCAGCACTGCGGAGACGGTGTCGGCGCTGACGCTCTCATCAAAGTTGATGGTCGCAACATTGGTGCTGCGTTCCGCTGGGTTGCTCACGAACGGGAAGGCGTAGTCAGAAGCCTCAGCCCAGTCGTAGACGATTCCGGATGACTTGGCGCAGCGGGCGATAGCCCAATCGAGGCCGCCGAGTTCGAGCATTGAATCCACCTGGCTCCGGACCAGGAAGATCGTCGCCAGGGCCGGCGTATTTGTGGTCTGATCCTTGCGCGAATTGTTGAGCGCTGCCTTGAGATCGAGGAACTGAGGAACCCAGCGACCGGTTGCGCCGATCTTCTCGATCCGCTCGGCGCCTGCTGGCGAAACAAGGGCGATCCACAAACCGCCGTCTGCGCCAAAGACCTTCTGCGGTGAGAAGTAGTAGACGTCGAACTGGTGTGGATCGACCGCCATCCCTCCAGCGGCGGAGGTGGCGTCAACGGCGACGATGCCCGATGCGTCGGGACGCTCGATCGGCATCATCACACCAGTCGTTGTTTCGTTGTGCGTCAGTGCGTATAGATCGACCTCAGGATTTGGCACGGGGAGGGGATGGGTGCCTATGCCGCTCTTGATGATCTCTGGTTCTTCGAGGTGGGGGGCACCCTGAACAACCTTGGCAAACTTTCCGGAGAACACACCAAAGTCAAGGTGCTGACTCTTCTTCTCGATCAGCCCAAAGGCAGCGCTGGCCCAGAAGGACGAGGCACCGCCGACCCCCAACATGACCTCATAGCCCTCCGGCAGGGAGAAGAGCTCTTTGATGCCGTTGCGCATCGCACCAACGACGGATTTCACGCCTGGTTGACGATGGCTCGTGCCCATGAAGCTGGCGCCGGTGACACCGAGTTCAAGGAGACTCTCAGTGCGGACCTTGGATGGCCCTGATCCGAATCGGCCGTCGGCCGGGATCAGCTCTGAGGGGAGTTCAATGGATGGGATATTGGACATTGGTTACCGCCGATTAGGGTGCGTGCGATCTTCTAGAAGGAGCCTAGATCAATGTGCCCGGCTAGCCCATTTGGAATCTCACAGCGCGTAATCGGAGTGGCGGAATCGGCCACTATGGCTATCACCACGAAGGCCAAGGCCCTCCGTGCTGCCGGTGCGCCGGTTATCGGATATGGAGCAGGCGAACCAGACTTCGCTACGCCCGATCACATTGTTGCGGCGGCTGTGGTAGCGGCGCGCGATCCGAAGAATCACAAGTATTCACCAGCCGTCGGTCTTCCCGAGTTGAAGGCAGCCGTTGCCAAGCGCACGCTGCAGAACTCAGGGTTTTCCGCAGAACCGAACCAGGTCGTCATTACTAAGGGTGGCAAGCAGGCCGTCTACCTCACTTGCCAAGCACTTCTCGATCCGGGTGACGAAGTCTTGTTGCCGGCCCCTTATTGGGTTACATATCCGGAGACCATCAAGCTGGCCGATGGGGTGCCGGTCTACGTCGACGCTGACGACACAGCGGGCTTCAAAGTGACCGTGGCGCAGCTCGAAGCAGCCAGAACGCCAAAGACCAAGATGCTCATCTTTGTATCGCCATCGAATCCGACCGGTGCCGTTTACACCAGGGATGAGATCAAGGCGATTGGCGAATGGGCCGTCGAACACGAGATCTGGGTAATGACCGACGAGATCTACGAGCACCTCGTCTATGGCGATGCCGAGTTTTCTTCTCTGCCGGTGGAGGTTCCGGAACTGGCCGAACGGTGTGTCATCGTCAACGGAGTTGCCAAGACCTACGCCATGACCGGGTGGCGGGTTGGCTGGTTGATTGGGCCTGAAGCCGTTGCCAAAGGTGTCGGCAAACTCGTCGGCCATATGACGAGCAACGTTGCCAATGTGAGCCAACGTGCCGCTTTGGCCGCTGTCGAAGGTTCGCTTGACTCGGTCTATGAAATGCGCGGGGCATTTGACCGGCGTCGGTTGACCATGCATTCGATGCTCAACGCCACCAACGGCGTCACCTGTCTTGAGCCTGACGGCGCCTTCTATGCATTCCCCAACATGACGGGGATGCTCAACCGTGACCTCAACGGCAAGACCGCATCGACAACGCTCGAGTTGGCCACGATCGTTCTCGATGAGATTCAGGTGGCGTTTGTACCGGGCGAAGCGTTTGGTCTTCCCGGATATGCACGGTTCTCGTTTGCGCTTGCCGACGACGACCTGGCTGAAGGTCTGAAACGTCTCCAGGACTTCGCCAGCTAGACGGAATGAACTTGCGTACACCCCGCCGGGATACCAGCGCCATATACGCAAGAACGGTCTGGCTAGCGGAGGGCGTCGAGTTCGCGGGCAACTATCGACCAGGCGTCGTGGTCTGTGTCGATCAGGGACATGTGGTCGGCACCGTCGATCTCGTGGTAGGTGACCTGGTCGCCGGCAGCTGTTGCTGCGGTGACGTAGCTACGGCTCATCGCCACCGGCACCGCGGCGTCCTGGGTGCCATGCACGATGACCTGGGGGACTCCCAGCGGCAGCAGCAGACGTGGCGAGGCTGCCGCAAAGCGGTCTCCGTGATCGTCGGGAGTACGGCGAAGGAACGCTTCGACTGCACCATCACCGATGGCCTCGTTGTAGCCCCTTTCGAGATCGGAAACCGGTGCGAGGCCGACGGCCGCCAGCAACGGCACTTTCGTAACAGGATCAGGAATCCCGTCCGACAAGTGCGGGCGGGCGGCTGCCCACAAGGCGAGATGCCCGCCTGCAGAGTGGCCGATACTCACAACCTTGGCCAGATCGAGACTGTGGCTGGGGGCAATGTCGGCGAGGTGGTCGATGCCAGCCGCGATGTCTTCGAGGGTGAGCGGCCAGCCACCGCCTGAGCCCACCCGGTGGTATTCGAGGTTCCAAGTAGCCCAGCCCCGCCCGGTGAGGTCGATGGCGAGCCCGTCCATCAGGTCACGGGTCCAGTGGTCCCGCCAGAAGCCTCCGTGAAGGAGCACCGCGACCGGATGTGGCCCCGAGGTGGCGGGCACCCGGAGATCCCCGACTTGATCATCCGCAGTTCCGTAGCTGACGGTTACTGGCGGGCTGATGGCGCGGTTGGCCAGATAGTTCAGCGCAAACTTGTAGCCGTCGATGCCGCGTCCGTAGATGGCGTAGCTGCACGCCGGTGCAATCACCGAGTTGCGCCGCCACGGCTCGCGGGTCTTGACATTCGATATATGCACCTCAACGATTGGCAGTTCGGTGGCCAGGATCGCGTCGTGGAGCGCATAGCTGTAGTGGGTCAAGGCGCCGGCGTTGATAATCACACCATCGTGGGCATGACGAGCAGCGTGGAGGCGATCAATGATCTCGCCCTCATGATTGGATTGAAAGCAGGTGACGTCGATCCCCAGTTGCTCGCCCCACCCGGCAACAAGCGTCTCGAGCTCGTTCAGCGTGGTCGAACCGTAGATGTCTGGCTCGCGGGTTCCGAGCAGGTTGAGGTTGGGGCCGTTGATGACCAGAACGTTTTTCATACCGAGAGCGTATTGGATCACGGACCGTCGGTAGAATAACTATCTGCGACGACTCTGGTCAGGTCGGGTGGATGGTCGAGCTTATCGAGGTAATATAGCACTACCACGCAGTGTAGATCCAGCAACATAAAT
>JASJHC010000361.1:0-3270 GCA_033791245.1 Acidimicrobiia bacterium
CTCACCTCACGAGGTGCCTATCACCTCCACGTTGGGAGTGGCTCATGGCCGGTGCAAATGCGTGTCATCGCAACCGACTCTCCTACTACGGCTTGCCTGCTGCGGTCGACGACGCCGATCCCGCTGCAAAGCGGGGACAGATTCATCCTCCGCGAGACGGGTCGCAGGGCTGTGGTTGGGGGCGGTGTCGTGCTCGACCCACATCCACCCCGGTCTGGGCAGGCGGTGCGGGAGGCCTTTCCGATCCTGCTTGCCGCGCTACCAGGCGGACCCGATCAGGTAGCTGATGCCCTGCTGACGGTACGTGGGACAGCATCCAGGGACGACCTGTCGCGGGATTCGGGTGGTGGGGCGGCATCCTCGCCATATGCCACACGAGGGATGCTGATGGCCGCCGCTGCCGCCGCTGATCTTCTGTCCATCGTCACCGAAGCAGTCGTGGCGTTCCATGCCGAGAATCGGCTGCGTCCCGGTCTGCCCAAGGCGGAGTTGAGTTCATCTCTTGGCGTCGACCCAGAGTCCATAGCCCTCGTGGTCGCCGGAGCGGACGAACTGGTCGACGATGGCGCCACCGTTCGCCATGCCGAATTCGAGCCCGGCCTCAGCTCCAACGAAAGTGCAGCATGGGAGAAGGCGCAGCGCCTCCTCAACGAAAGCCTTTCGGTGCCAAGGGCTGCACAACTCGGCCTCGACAAAGAGCTAACCCATGCCCTGATCCGTGATGGAAGGTTGACCCGGATAAGCGAAGACCTGGTATTTCTCCCTGAGCAGATTGAACACATCAAAGCGCGGCTCACCGATCTAGCGGGAGATTTCACGGTCGCCGAGTTCCGCGATCTGCTCGGCGTGACGCGACGTCAAGCAGTCCCCCTCCTCGAGTGGCTCGACAAAACCGGAGTAACCGCGAGACGCGGCGATACTCGCGTGGTGAGGTAGACGGACCCTGGGCTTCGCAACGCAAAGTCCCAAGGAACTCACGAAGTGAGTTCCCTAGACCGAGATGGCGGCGGGGATATGGCGGCGTTCGGTTTCGGTGAAACCACCCCAGATGCCGTATTGCTCCGTCGATTCGAGCGCATAGTCGAGGCATGAGTCCTGTACGGGACATACCTGGCAGATGGACTTGGCGCGGATTTCTCTGCGTTCTCGCTCATCTTTGCGTTCAGAGGTCGTAGGCGGAAAGAAAAGATGAGAATGATTTCCACGGCACAGCGCAACAGGCTGCCAAGAACGATCCATCGGCGTCACGGACTCCTCCTCCAACAAGTTGGTGACACAAACACAGCAGGCGCCCGACCATAAACACCTAATCCGATCTACACCAGGAATATCCTGGCAGATGATGTGGACAGTTTTCGCGATCAACCCGGTTTGGGTCACTCGGGCGGGGCCACCTGCAGGGTTATGCCCTCGACCGCAAGCACTTCGATGGCGGCGCCACGATCGATGCCCGCCGCACGATGAGACCGCGCCCGCCACTTAGCGCCTTCGATGGTGACTACTCCGTCTGGCGTCAATGCAGACTCGGCTACACCGATGGCACCGACCAGGTGTTCCCTACCGATGGTCGGTGTTCCAAATCGGGAGCGAACGATCGTGGTCATGGCAAAGAGATAGAACAAAGTGATGCCAACCACTGTCAGCAGCACCGACCACACGCTGGTGCCTATTTGGGGAGAGCCACCAACAAAGGCGATTCCGCCCCACAGCATCAGAACTGTCCCCACGATGCTGCGAATTCCCAGTTCGTGACGTTGGAAATCCCATGTGTAGAACCCAACACCAAGGACCGCAGCCACAACGGCGAGCCAGTTCATCGGCAAGGTCGCAAAGCCATATCCGGCTAGGAACAGTGACAGCGCCGCCATCGCCGCAGCTATCCCCCCGCCGGCCGCATAGAACTCGAACGCACCAACGGCGAGACCGGCAAGCAGGAAGAAGAATGCGGCGTCAGGCCGGGTACCGAGACGGAGGAATCGAGTCAAGAGCGTTGGCTTGAGGAAACGAACCTCAACCGACGATGAAATCACCGTAGATCCGTCTTCGAGGGTTAGCTCTTCCGCCGTCTCGAGCACGCTCTCTCGGAAGTTGGTCGTAATCGCCATCCCATCGAGGGCGGCGATGAACTGGCCAATTGGCGGCTGTACAACGTCGACGAGCTCGGACGTACTCTCGTCGCGAATCACGATTTCTGTATCTCGCAGCTCCCAGACATCCTCGCCAGCCAGGTTCGAAAGCTTCTGCCCAGCAACTGTTGGGGACATGTGGCCGATCCGGGCTCCGGGGGCTGCGCCTGCGACAGCCACTGTGCCGAGAAGCTGACCAGCCCCTCCGTATGCGACCGCACCGTCTGGCCCCACCCAGGCAACCACCTGATTGTCTGTCTCTTGGATCGCAGCAAATAGCTCCGCCGGATCCCCCGAAGCTATGCCGGGGTTGTCGATCTTGAGCACGACCAGTTGCGCATCATCGGTGAGAACGGCATCGACCAAAAAATCCAGGGCGCGCTGGTCCAACGGACCACGCACATCAGCTACCACAACTGGCCCGGCTTGCGCATCCTGCGCACTCGCAGGAACCACAGCCACCACAGCAGAAAGAACAAACAAAAGGAGGGTTAGACGTCTCAGCACGGGGCCGCATGGTACCTGTCTCGGCTACTGACCTGACGGCGGGGTGCGCTACTCTTGCCGCATGTCATCACGAATCCTCGTCATCGCTGACGAAGCCTGGGCTCGCAACGATGTCCACGCGGCCCTCAACGAGCCCGATTACACCCTTATCGATCACGACGATCCAACCACCGCCGTTGATACGGTTGTGGCGGAAGACCCCGCCGCGGTTGTGGTGGATCTACAGATGGCAAGTATGGGCGGCATGGCCGTTGCCCGCGAACTTCATCAGCAAGCGGCACTCGCCAACCGCGATGAAGTCCCCGTGGTGATGTTGTTGGACCGGGCCGCCGACGGTTTTCTGGCCAAACGAGCCGGCGTTGCCGCCTGGGTTACCAAACCTTTCACCGCCCACGATCTCCGCACCGCAGTTGAGCATGCAATCGCGACCTAGTCGCAGCGAACCGCTCGTAGATGTCCGCTCGATCGCGAGCCACCCGTGAGTCCCACCACCATCGTCTACGTCGGTGTTCTATTGGTCTGCGCGGTCGGGTCCGGGTTCTTCTCCGGGTCGGAAACGGCCCTGATCGGCATCGGCCGCGAGCGGGTCCACCAGGTGTCAGGTCTGGGGCGAAGGGGCAAGCGGGTTGCCCAGTTG
>JASJHC010000362.1:0-2729 GCA_033791245.1 Acidimicrobiia bacterium
CAAGGGGGGACTGACTATGTATTTCGACACAAATGCAATCCGCCCTCCCACACAGGGAGGGCGGTTCAGAGTTGCTACGCGCTTTGGTACAGCTTCGTAAAGATGAACTCCCGATGGCCGAGGGTTTCGGCTGCGGTGTTACGACCATTGGCGGTACGGACCACCATGTCGATGAGTTCATCACCGGCCTCGTCGAGGACCATCTCGCCGCTGAGCAGACCAGAGACATCGAGATCGACGTGGTCGGCCATCAGACGGGCGGTCTTCGGGTTGGCCGTCACCTTGATCACAGGCATGATCGGATGACCGATGATGTTGCCCTGACCGGTGGTGAAGATGTGCAACGCAAACCCGGCGGCTGCCTGGAGGGTGTTGCACTCGGCGGCTGCCGAGGACGTGTCCATGAAGTAGAGACCAGGGCCCTTGGTCGGCGCTTGCGCCGGCTCGAGGACGTCGATGTACTTGCACTCCTTGCCGATCTTCTGGAAGTTCCCAAAGGCCTTCTCTTCGATGGTCGTGAGACCACCGGCGATGTTGCCTGCGGTTGGTTGGCTATCTGACAGATCGCTCGTCTTGTGGCGTTCGATCATGTCGTTGTAGCGGTTCCAGGTGTCGAGGAACTTCTGCCGCACCTCGGGGGTGGCAGCACGATCGGCGCACACCATCTCGGCACCAGTCAACTCCGAAGTCTCGCCGAAGCACAGATAGTTCCCCTGCTTCACGAGCTTGTCGAACATGTTGCCGACGGTCGGGTTCGAAGCCAGCCCGGAGGTCGTGTCCGACTCGCCGCACTTGGTGGCGACCCATAGCTCGCTCAACGGAACTTCTTCGCGCTGCAGCTCGGTTGCCCACTGGACAAACTCCTGGGCCTTGCGACCGGCAACGGCTGCGGTCTCGAGATCGCCGTGCTCCTCTATCGAGAACCCGGCGACAGGCTTGCCGGTGGCGGCGATGCCGTCGACTACACGTTGTGTCCACTTCGGCTCAATGCCGATGACCACGACGGCGGCAACATTCGGATTCGAACCGGTGCCGATGAGGGTGTCAAAAGTGAGTTCGAGGTCTGCCCCGAACTGGAGACGTCCGTAGGCGTGAGGCAGCGCCAGGGTGCCGACGATGTTGTTGGCAACCTTCTCGACGCATGCATTGGAAATGTCATCAACCGGGAGGATGATGACGTGATTGCGAATACCGACGCGACCGTTCTCGCGGCGATATGCCTTGATCGTTGCTGTCATCGAACTCTCCCTACCACTTCTTTGTCTTGACATTGTGGACGTGGACATGGTGACCGGCGCCCGTGGTCGCGACGATCTTGCCAATGTCGTAGCCGTACTTGATCAGCGTGTCGCCCTCGGCAAGATCGACCATGGCGATCTTGTGGCCAAGCGGAATCGGGTCCTTGGCAACGATTGACGTGTTCTCGTTTGTGTCCATGATCCAGACGGCCAGCTCCTGGCCTGCCTCGATCCCTTCCACTACCGCGACACCGACGGAGTCGGTGGGGTCATGAATGACGATTTCCGGTTTCATGTGCTTCTGCACCTCCGGTTGTGGGTTTCTGTCTTAGATTCTGATCGAATGGTACCGCTTCCAAAGGTACTCTTTGCAAACTTTAGCAGGGTGAATCCCCCGCTTCCTTGTGACTATTGGGCGAGCACCTCGCTCATCATGACCGGGCGACCCTCATCAATTGAAAGGTGGGCGGCCGCACCGACCGCAACTGCCAGCAGGCCATCTTCAAGGGTGACCTTCGGTGGCGTGCCGTTGCGGATCGCATCGAGGAAATCGACATGCTCCAGATAGCTGGCGCCCTCGTGCAACCCGGCGTAGGCGACGTGATCGTCCGAAACGGGATGCTCGGTCATGCTGCGCTCAGCACGTCGACCGAGACGGATTACGGCCTCAGGCACAAACGCCTCGACCTTGCCGATATCGCCGGCCACCGACAACTCCTGTTCGTTGCGGGAGCCCTCGGCGAACATGCATAGATCGAGCATGCCCCTGACTCCGTTTTCGAAATCGACGATGACATACGCGTTGTCAATGATGTCTGGGGCTTCCCCGTTGTACCGCTCTTCCAGGTGGTTCACGTCCTGAGCCCCTGAGGCATAAACGCGAACCGGCTTTGTCTCGGCGATCAACATCATCAGGTCGAAGAAGTGGCAGCACTTCTCAACCAACGTGCCCCCGGTGTTGCGCCGGAACCTGTTCCAGTCGCCAACCTTGGGCAGGAAGGGAAAGCGGTGCTCCCGGATGGCCACCATCTTGACGTCGCCGGCATTACCGGCGCGGACTGCATCGATCAAAGCCGTAATCGGTGGCTTGTATCGATACTCGAGACCCATCCATACGACACCTTGGTGATCCTCGGCCGCCTTGATGATGCGGCGACACTCGGCAACCGTCGTTCCCAGCGGTTTCTCAACGAGGACGTGAACGCCAGCAGCAAGGATGTCCACCATGATGTCGGCGTGTGTGTAGTTCGGAGAGACCAACACGACTGCATCACAGACACCAGCCGCTAGCAGCTCGGTATGGCTCTCGAAGACCATTTCGTCTGTAATGCCGGCTGTGTTCTTGCCGAACTTCCGGGACTGCGGATCCGGATCGGAGATCGCCACCACAGCGGCGCCCTCGAGGGCGTTCACATTGTTGATGTGCTCGAGGCCCATCATCCCGGTACCGATCACGCCGTAGCGAATCTCGTCACTCAATTGAGTCTCCTT
>JASJHC010000363.1:0-5550 GCA_033791245.1 Acidimicrobiia bacterium
TAGCGAGTGTGGGCGGGCCGCAAAGTTACTGCCAGAGCGTCGTGGCTTCGTACCGCCAGTCGGAGTAGATCGGACTTACTCAGCTTGGCGTCTGTGGCGACAGTGACCAGGGTCGTGTTCTCGCGGAACCCTTCGATCTCAGGTGGTTGCAGAGTGGGGCCCCCGGTTATCCATGTCCCGTCCAGATCGACCACATCGCCGACCGCGTTGACCGCCGCCAGGACGCCAAGTGTTGCTGCTCCAACACGGGTGGCAGAAGACCCAATGCCCGCCTTCTTCATGTGATCAAACCCGTTCCACTTCGAGACGGTGGCACCTGTTCCCGCCCCAACGCTGCCGAGCGGGACTGGTGCGGCGGATCGGGCTCGGTAAGCGGCGGCACCGCCAGTGGCGTCCGGTGGGGCATTCTCCCCAACAAACAGGTCGTACAAGATGGCTGCGGGGACGATGGGCACCGGTCCGGCCGGAGTGGGGTGTCCCCGACCTTCGGCTGCCAACTCCTTCATCACACCGTCGGCGGCAGCAAGGCCAAAAGCCGAACCGCCGGCGAAGACTATTGCTTGGATGGTTTCAATCTTCATACTCGGCGCCAGCAACGCCGTCTCCCTGGTTCCGGGAGCTCCTCCCCTCGCTTCAAAGACAGCCAGGTTCGGCTCGGGGAGGCTGATAACGGTCACGCCGGTCGCTGCCTCGCGATCCGTCCAGTGGCCAACCTCGATCCCGGGGACCGCGGTGATGGTCTCGTTAGATTCCACAACCCCTCCGATAGTGTCTTGGCAGACGTGGCCCAAAGTTGCAGACAACTTCGTAGTTGATGGTGTCCATCCACTCGGCCCAGTCCTCAGCTGTCACCTTTCCCAGTCCTTGGGTTCCCATCACCACGACCTCGTCGCCAACGGCGATGTCGTCGTCACCCACGTTGATAAGTATCTGGTCCATGGTGACCGAGCCGGCGTACGGATAGCGCTTACCCCGTATCAGCACCTCGCCACCGACGCTCGACAACCTGCGATACACGCCGTCGGCATACCCGATGGGAACCGTCGCCACCTTGGCGGCGGCAGGCAAGGGCAGTCGTCTTCCATATGAAGGCCGCGCCCCGGCGGGGAGGGAGCGCAGGTATGACACCGCTGAAATGACCCGCATCGCCGGCTGCAGCTGCAGGTTGGGGGCAACATCGGGGGCGGGGCGGAGGCCGTAGATTCCGAGACCGGCCCGCACCATCGAGAAACGAGCCTCTGAGAATTCCAGCCCGCCGGCGGTGTTGGCAGCATGCAGCATCGGCGGTTCAATTCCGTTGCTCGCTAGATCGGCAACAAAGGCGTTGAATCGCGCTATCTGCTCTCGTGTGAAGTCCGGGTCTTCGTCTGCAACGGCAAAGTGTGTCCAGACCCCCTGCAGCTCGAGGCGGGGGTGATCGGAGATGGCGATGGCGAGGTCCATGGCTTGTGCTGGGGAGGCGCCAACACGATGCATCCCAGTGTCGACCTTGAGATGGACAGGCAATACCGTGCCCTCGTCAACCGACTCCACCAACACGTCGGTGAAGCTCCGGCGGTACACGGTTGGGACCAGATTCCATTTCACCGCAAGCGGAGCCTCTTCCGCCGTCGGTTCCGACAGCAGCAGAATGGGAACCTCGATACCGGCGTCACGGAGCCGGATGCCCTCTTCCACCAACGCCACGGCAAGCCATTGCGCACCACCAGCGAGCGCCATCTCGGCTGACGGGACATCGCCGTGCCCGTACCCGTCCGCCTTTACAACCGCACACAGCATCGCGGGGGCCACCGCAGCGGCGATGGCGGCGGCATTGTCACGGATGGCGTTGAGATCGACCTCAACGTGTGATGGTCTCAAAGGAACTCTCCAACAGTATCGACAAGTCCTGGCGCAGTCACCGTGCGTCGTGAGGCTAGATCAGCACCGGCGACACCGTGCCAGAAAGCACCCGACCGGGCTGCGATCTCGCCGTCGAGCCCACACGCCCACAACGCTGAGATAACGCCCGCAAGGACATCTCCGGTTCCGATGCTGGCCAATTCAGGACCGCCGGTTGTCACCACCCATTGCTCAGATCCAAGCACAAAGGTCGGATTGCCCTTGAGTAAGACGATCGCACCGGTTGCGTCGGGAACGTTCATTGCGTTTTCGTAGGTAGCTGCTTGTCCGGTGAGGCGCTCGAACTCGCTCGCATGCGGTGTAATGATGGTGGGACCGCTTCTCGCGGTCAGCGCATCGACACCGCCAAGATTATTGAGGCCATCTGCGTCTATCAGCAATTTGCCCTTCCGTTGGGCAACAATCTCGCGGGCAAACCCATCGTCGGGACCGAGTCCTGGGCCCAGCACAACAACATCGAACCTTTCGGCGTAGTCGATGACCGCCGCAGCATCCGCCGCGGTGAATCGATCTTCTGTGCCGATACCCATGGTGAGGAGACCGGGTGTCATGGCAGCTACCTGGGCCTGCATCAGGCCTGGGGACACGACAGCGGCGCTGCCCGCCCCGGCATTGAGGGCCGCGTGGGCAGCAAGCACACCAGCTCCAGCCATGCCTCGGCTACTGCCCACGACGGCAACCGACCCCACCGACCACTTGTGGGCGGTGCGGGGTCGAAGCGGCACCGGCGCATCTTCGATCTCACAAATCCTCAGTTCGGGGTCTCCGCCATGGAGCCCTATATCGACGACATCGACAACTCCGCAGCGTTCTGGCCCTTCCCCAAGAAGATGCCCAGGCTTCAGGGCGTGAAAGGTGACGGTGGCGTCAGCGACAAATGCTGGCCCCTCAACCATCCCTGATCCCGCCTGGAGGCCACTGGGAACGTCGACGGCAAGCACCGGTGCGTCATGGTCGAGCCACGGCAAAACTTCGGCCGGGAGCTCGCCACGGAAGCCAACGCCAAACAGCGCATCGATGATCAGGTCGGCCGGTTCGGGTGCAGCGAAATCCACGACATCCACATCGGAGGCGACAGCACGGATCGACGCCAACCGCGCCGGGGAGTAATCCCCACCGGGATAGCCAAGTGCATGGACCTTTACGAGGGCGCCCCGCCTGCGCAGATAGCGTGCTGCAACATATCCATCACCGCCGTTGTTGCCTGCGCCAGCCAGAACGACTACTCGGGACCCGTATCCAATCCCCATGTCGACCGCAGCCAGCGCCACGCCAAGACCGGCCCGCTCCATAAGGACTTCAAAGGGTTCCGCGGCGGCAGCATCGAGACGATTCGACTCTGCTGGGCTGATCACAAGACGCATCAGGTGATTGTATCTCAGACTGTCTGGCGTCCCCCTGCGCCGCATTCAGCGGCCAGGGACGCCAGACTCAGGACTGCCAAGCGACAGGGCCATCACCAGGGCCTGGTTATCAGTGTGGGTGATAGTCACCAGCACCTTCTCGACACCGATCATCTCGGCGCGGCGAGCGGCTTTGCCTGACAAGTTGACCCGCGGCGCTCCCCCACCCGTGATCTCGATGTCCTTCCACGGGACGTGGCGCCACCCGACGCCGAGGCTCTTCATTACCGCTTCTTTGCCAGCAAAACGGGCCGCCAACCGCTGCGAAGGGTCCTTGAATCGGCTCGCATACGCCCACTCGTGATCGGTGAAACACCGTGCTCGGAACCGCACCGCATCCTTGTTGAGGAGGCGGCGCACTCTGCTGATCTCGGCGAGGTCAACCCCCATGCCCACAATTTCCATCAGCCAAGAGTAACGCGCCCAGCTACCCGCCGACGGGTGTGCCCACAATGATCACAAAACTGTTTGCAGTCGGTTCCTCGTAGCGATACGAGTGTTCCATGCCCCAGTAGCTGCCGGCGATAACGATCTTGCCATCTGCGAGGAATAGCTCGGAAGCGCCATTCACTCTGCCCTCGACCTCGACGACCGCCTCTGACCAACCGGTGCCGTCGTTGAGGAAGACGCTCAGACCCAGCTGGCCGTTGCCGGCGTACTGGGTCTCCATCGCGGCATAGGACTCATCATCGGTGATGACCATGACATCGCCATTGCCGAGATCAATCGAAGTCGCCTTGTCGGCATAGGTGACAGGCGAGGAACCTTCTTCGAACTCCTCCCAGCCCAGACCCAGCACAGTCTCCCCTGATGCTGTCTCTGTAACCCGCAGGACGTACTCACCTTCTTCGAAGATCGCCGTGTAGGTGTCTTGCTCGATGACCAGTGGGCTGTACTCGCTGTACTTCTCGCGAATAGCCAGGGTCCCGAGTGTTCCCGCTCCGTCATTGGTGACATCACTCAGCCACGCATAGGACCCATCGTTTTGGGGAAGGATCGCAAACTCGGAGGTCCAGCTCACACCGTCGGGAGATGACCACAAAGCCGGACCGCCAGCGCCGTCACCGACGCCGATCAAGCCATCAGCCGTCGTGGTGACCTTGTGCAGCCACAGATCCGATCGCTCGGCATCGCGGACCGTCCATTCACCGCCGGACATCGTCCATACCTTGCTTTGCTCGCCACCCTCGTTGTAGGCATTGACCATCGCCACAAACCCAACGTCTGTCGCGGCGAGGAATGCGGAAGAACCGCCCTGCGAGTTATTGACGATCTCCATTGTCCAGGTGTCACCATCAGTTGAGGTCACCAAGGCGGTCTTGCTGTTGTATTCGTAATACTCGCCGCCGTACTCCACGTTCATCCACGACTGCTCTTCGGCCTGGTGCCACTCGTCCCAAGTGACCGCCAGCAGCACGTCACCGGTTTCCTGGTCCTTGAATGTCGGCGGCGGGCCCTGATAGAGGTAGTCAACCGGGCCAGTGGCGATCTCGTCCCCGCTACTTGCATCCGCGACCGAATAGGTCCCGGCCTGTTCATCTACCGTGACGACAAGGCCGTCATATTCGATGGAGATGATCGGTGGTTCTGTTGGTTCCCCACCCGGGACTGGGATTGGCAGCGGTGATCCGCCGCCCCCGCCCATGTAGAACTCGTTGTAGGCACGTTCCCAGATCTCATACGGGA
This sequence comes from Acidimicrobiia bacterium, assembly GCA_033791245.1. GTDB lineage: Bacteria > Actinomycetota > Acidimicrobiia > Spongiisociales > UBA5794 > JAAETI01. The sequence goes on from JASJHC010000363.1 coordinate 4,992, forward strand.
TCACCGTCAGCAACTCGCCGGTCTCTGGGTTGTAGATGTTCTGTCCTTCGCCACCCCAGTTGAAGATCTCGTCCATCTTGCCGGTGAGCACGACCTCACCCGATTCGACGTCGGTGAGAGAGAACGACCCCCGCATATGGTCTAGCAGCACCTCATGAGATTCAAAGACCAGGGTGAGCGGCTGCTCCTCCTGGTATGACTCGAACTGCACGGCCAAGGCGATACCTGCCGCCCCCATGGCCATGTTCTGGATATAGACGTTCTCGTCATCCCCGATCTCAAGACCAAGCGGAGACTCCGTCCACATAACACCGTCGGTCGTCTTGAACACCAAATGCTCCGCATTACGGCTGTCCTCGGTCCAGCGTTCCCCAATTGCGACCACGAGCCCATTGGATCCGGCGACCCGACTAACCCACGTCTCGGGAGGGAGTTGATACGACGACAGCTCCTCCCACTCGATGGCGTCTGGTGAGGTCCTTGTTATGAGCGATTGTGTTTCCGCGGTGTCTTGATCCCAAGCCGGATTCACCGAAATGATCTGCCCGTTCAGCTCTCC
>JASJHC010000364.1:0-3642 GCA_033791245.1 Acidimicrobiia bacterium
CTTGGCGGTACCGGGGTAGCGCCTCATGGCCACCGTGGTTGACCAACGGAACGACTGCAGCTGACCCTCATCGTCAGACGTTGAGTCCTCGATGTCCTCGACCGGTCCGATATTGGCCCAGGTTTCTGCTTCCTGCAGAGATTCCCAGACTTTTTCAATGGGTGCATTTGCAGTCGCTTGGTGAGTAAAGGTCGCTCGTGGCATTCGGGGACCTTAGTCCACGAGCGTGCTGGGGACGGTTCCTGCCAAAGAATGGGTGGCCGGGCTGTGACCGTAGTGCGATGGACGGGTAGTCTCTTGTCCAATGCGTAGGAAGTTTCTCTACTCAGTTCTTGCGTCGGATCTTGCCGCTTTGGCAGTGGCAATGGTCTTGGCCTCAATACTCACCTTTGGCGAATGGCTCCCGTGGGACGCCGCTCGGCCCTGGCGCGACATCTGGCCCATGTATAGCCTCTTGGGTGCAGGAGCTTTGCTGGGGTCGTACGCCAGTGTGCGCATGTGGGCACAAGGCGCGCCGCGGCCCTCGTACGGCCGTGCGATTTCGATTGTGGCGACAGCCTCCGCCATCACCGCAACGGGCATCGTTCTGGGTCGGCCCTACTTCTCTCGACCCTTTCTGGCCTATGCGATCGGTTTCTGGCTGGCGGGGACACTGTTGCATCGATTCATTCGGCGACAGCGTCCCTGGGCGGAAGACCTGGTGATAATCACCGGAGAAAAAGGTCTTGTCGAAGATCTGCGTGATGCCGGGCACAGCAATGTCGTTGAGGTCTATGACCCGGCTGGAGAGCCGCCGTCCCAGGCGATCGTTGGAACGACCCTTGTCGTGGATCTCCGCCCTGTTATGTCGGATCGTATGGCACAGTTTGTTTCTTCGTGGAATCTCGCCGGTTACCCGGTACGGGCTCTGTCCAGCGTGTACGAGGAATACACCGGGCGTCTTCCGATGGTTCATTTGGCCGAAGGATGGGAGCTGTCGGCGCCGGTGAGCCGGAACGAATACGCAGCGGTCAAGCGTGTAATCGACATCGTGCTGGTACTGGTTACCGCTCCGCTGTGGCTGCTGCTGGCAGGCTCCATCTGGGTGGCGGTGCGCATGGACTCGAGCGGGCCGGTCATTTACAAGCAAGAACGGATGGGGAAAGCCGGCGAAGAGTTCATGCTCTATAAGTTCCGCACCATGGTGGTCAACGCCGAAAAGAACGGACCCCAGTTCGCCACGGCCAACGACAGTCGTCTCACGAATATGGGCAGATTCTTGCGCCGCTTCCGCATCGACGAGATCCCGCAGCTGGTCAACGTGGTCAAGGGTGATCTGAGCCTGGTCGGTCCGCGACCGGAGCGGTCGGTGTTTACCGAGCAGTTTGAAAGCAGTATCCCGTTCTACAACTATCGGCATCTGGTGCGTCCCGGTGTCACCGGCTGGGCTCAGGTGAACTTTGGCTATGCCGACAATGAGCGGGAGACCGTCGAGAAGCTCACCTACGACCTCTACTACGTCAAGCACATGTCGCCGTGGCTCGACGTGTCGATTCTGGGTCGCTCCATGTGGACTGTGCTTTCCGGCTTTGGAGCGAAATAGAAACCTGGCGCAAAGCGGCGGATTGCAGTTCCTTTCAGAAACTGCGGCTTCGGGTTCTTGGGGCGGGCTCTAGTTGCCGACAAGCTCCGCGGCACGGTGGAGGAATGCGGCCATTTGCCCTCTCGTCACCTGCTGTTGTGGGCAGAAACGGCTTCCGTCGGCGTTGCAGCCACGGGTGATGCCGGAGGTGGCAAGTCTGGAGATATCGTCCTCGAATGGCGACCCGTCGTCGTCGACGAACGTGTTGCCGCCACCGGTGTCGGTGAGGCCGAGCGCTCGAACGACGAAGGCAGCCATCTGTCCGCGACTCACCACGGCGTTGGGACAGAACCTGTCATTGTGAGGCGGATTGCATCCTGCGGTTATCCCGGCCAAGGCGAGCTTGGCAATGTCGACTTCGAAGATGGAATCGTCATCATCGATGAACCTGTTCCCGTCCCCGCTGTCGTCGAGGCCCAAGAATCGCACCAAGAACGCGGCCATCTGGCCACGGGACACCGGCTCGTCCGGGCAGAACTCGGTGCCGTCGGCGCTACATCCGCGCGTGATGCCTTCGTCGGCGAGCCAGACAATGTCCATCGCAAAGGTGCTCTCTGAGACATCCGACATAACGGTAAATTCGATGAACTCTGCCGGGTTCTGGCCATGCTCGTCGCCAACCAGAGCACGGACGATGTACATCCCCGGCTCATCCGGCGTGAACTCGAGTACAGCTTGGCTGCCGGTGGTCACGGCGTTGCCCAGGAGGAACACAGTCCAGTCGTAGGTGATGGCACCCGTCCCGCCTGCGTTCACCACGGCGCTGAAGGTGGCGGGCATCTCTGTCGCTCCCGTGCTCGGCCCGTGGATGCTGACGAGTAAGGCATCGGCGTCGCCCACGGCAACAAGAATCGGGGGCGGCGAGTTCGCTGCGTAGTCCGCGTCTTCCGATTCAACCGAGAGTGAGATCGGGACTTCATGGGGGTCGTCCTCATCCATCCCATCAAGCACCGCATTGATGGCTACCTTTTGCGGTTGGTCCCAGTTGAGCGGATCGAAGGTCACGGAACTCGGGTCGATGACCAGTTGTTCCGGGGGAGCGGCGACCGTAATCGCGACAGCAGCGGTCGGTTGGGACTGCAGGACGATGCTCATCGAATCGGCGGCACCGCCTTCGAGCACAAACAACCCATCCCCTGAGTCAACTGCGATACCGGCAGTATCGTTGTCGACGATGGTGCCCACGCCGATCTCTCGCTCAATAGTGGCATCCACCGGATTGGACAGAGTCACCGCAAACGTTTCCGTAGGTTCATCGACGTTATCTTCGAGGATGCGGACGGTGAATGTCTCGGTAGCGATCTCCGGCTTCGACGGAAAGACGAGTGTCGCAGCCTGATCGGTGTAGTCAGCACCGGCGGTTGCGTCGATATCTGAAGTGGTGACATCGACCTTGACCTTCTTCTTGGTCTTGCCAGTTCGGGTGACAGTGAACGTCGCTTCCGAACCATCTTCGCCAATGGTGACATCGCTGATAGACAGCGTCGGGGGTGGATCATCGCCGGTGGGTACGTCGAAGGGGGCTGCAGACGATGACCAAGAGACGCGGACCACAGTGTTGCCGACCGGAGTCAGCAGGGCGATGACCAAACCCATGATCGTGCACAGCGCCATGTCTTCAATTTCCCCTTAAAACCGGTCCCACCCGGGTTGCCGATCGTTTGAACTCTCGCGCCATCGGCAGTGTCCGCGCCTATAGATCTGACTCTATCCAGTTGTTCGATCGGATGCGGCCCAGACTTGTGAAGGCAGGTCGCTGTGACCTGCCTCAATGATGCGTCGTCCTGGTTGCACCGGTCTGTCAGCCCTCGGGGCTGCCGAGGCTTTCGGCGCGGTGGATGAAGGCGGCCATTTGTTCTCTGGTTACGGGTGCCAGTGGGCAGAAGTTGTTGTTGGTTGGGGGATTGCAGCCTTTGGTGATGCCGGCTGCGGCGAGTTTGGCGATGTCGAGTTCGAAGACTGAGCCGTCGTCGTCGGTGAATGTGTTGCCGCCAGCGTCATCGGTCAAGCCAAGTGCTCTG
>JASJHC010000365.1:0-4309 GCA_033791245.1 Acidimicrobiia bacterium
GGTGGCCATCCTCGACTCGCAGATCGACACGGAACGAGATTGTGTCAACGCCGAATCCGCTGTCACGGACCCGCTCCATGGCAACCAGAGCGTGTCCGGTCTTCATGTCGACGGTCAGATAGTTGACCTGGGGATCGTCGATCCCCTTGCTGATCTCATTCTTGACGCTCTCTTCTGTGAGAACCGTCTCGAGCTCCAACGAACCGTCTTCGTTGCGCTCTACGTCAATGCTGCATGCTCCGGCGACCAGCGCAAATGCTGCCACTGCCACCAATATCATCATCCTGTTCACGATCCACCTCCGTAGTGGGTTTGATTACTTCCTCATTTGACGACATGGATGACATCGGTGGTAGTACGCGGAATCACGTCGATCCGTTACATCTCTCACATGTCGATATGACAGGAATCACTGGGGCGATCTGGTCGAGGCGTCGATAATGCGACTATGAGAAGCTCCAACATCGAACCGGGTCTCCTGCGCGTATTCCGCTGGTACGTCTCGGTACGGCTCGGTCTGCTGGTGCTCGTGGCGTGGTCCAATCAACAGAATCCGGATCCCGCCAATCCACGTTTTCCTGAAGCCGGCATCTTTTTCTTCGGGATCTTGCTGGTGATGATCACTTGGCCCCGGATCCAGAAAGTGATGGGCAGGGCCTTCCTACCGACAGCCCTGGTACTAGCCAGCATCGCTCCGATCGCAGAATCCGCGGCCAACGTGGAAGGTCGGCTTGCAGCCGGCATGGGGGTCAACCAGGCAATCGAAGACGTCTGGATGCCATTCTTCCTTCTGTTTGTCCCACTTCTGCTCACAGCGTGGCAGTACCGCTACCGGGCAGTTCTGTTCTTTGCGGTGGCCACCACTTTCCTCGACATTGGGGGACTGGTCCCTCTCGTCGCAGGAGAGAACGCCGATGTCGCGGCGCTGACTGGTCTGCTCGTCCTCCGCGGTCTTATGTATGCGTTCGTTGGCGCCTTCATTGTGAAGCTGGTGGGAGCCCAAAAAGGGGCGCGTCGTTCCCTGGCAACCCATTCGACAACATTGGAGCACCTGGCCACAAGCCGAGAGCGCAACCGCTTGGCCCGGGATCTTCATGACACCCTTGCTCACAGCCTGTCTGGCATTGCGGTTCAGCTGGAAGCGGTCAAGACACTGTGGGAGGACGACTCGCCCAAAGCGAAAGAGATGCTTGACAGGGCACTTGCGGATGCTCGGGGCGGCCTCGGCGAAGCTCGGCGCGCTATCCAAACGCTACGGGCGTCACCTCTAGAGGATCTCGGCCTGGCCGGCGCCCTTCGGCAACTCGGTGACGCGGCACGGCAACGCAGCGGTGTGGTCGTGGCAGTGAGTGTCACCCAGAAAGTAGGTGAGCTTGACCCGGAGCTCGAGAACACGGTCTATCGAATCGTTGATGAAGCGCTGACCAACGCCGCACGGCACTCGCAGGCGGAGCATGCCAGCGTCGACTTGCGTCGCAAGGCGGGCAAGATCCGCCTCGAGGTTGTCGATGACGGTCAGGGCTTTGACCCGGCGCTCCCTGTTCCCGATAGTCACATCGGGATCGCAGGCATGAAAGAGCGGGCCGAGATGGTCGGCGGCACCCTGGAGATCATCAGCACCCAGGGGGTCGGCACTACCGTCAGGTTCGAGGTGAGCCCATGGAAATAGTCAAGCTTCTGATTTGTGACGATCAGGAAGTCGTGAGGGAGGGCCTGCGGGCCATCTTGGGCAACGTTCCAGGCATCGAGGTGATCGGTGTTGTGAGCAACGGTGCCGAAGCAGTCGAGGCCGTGGCAACCAACAAACCCGACGTTGTCTTGATGGATCTCAACATGCCGATCATGAACGGTGTTCAAGCAACCCGCGAACTCGCGGCAAACCATCCCGACACCAAGGTGTTGGTCCTGACCACCTACGACGCCGAGGAATGGGTCGTGGATGCAATACGAGCCGGTGCGGCGGGTTACATGCTCAAGGATGCACCGCGTGACCAGCTGGTGGCGGCGATCAAGGGCACAGCAGCTGGCAAGACCCATGTCGATCCGGCAGTAGCGGGCGACCTATTTGCGAGAGTGGCAACTGGTGCCGATGGGGTCGACACCAAGGTCGCCGACAACCTGAGTGATCGTGAAATGGATGTGCTGAGGTTGCTGGGCAAGGGCCTGAGCAACAACGAAATCGCGGCTCAACTCTTCCTGTCCGAAGGAACAGTCCGCAACTATGTGAGTGCGGTGCTGGCGAAGCTGCAGGTTGCTGATCGAACCCAGGCAGCGGTCCTTGCCGTTAAGAACGGTCTTGTCGACTAGAACTCTCATCGAGCTCTTAGGTGCGGTTAGGGCATGTCTTACTCACGTGGCGGACTATGTAGTCAGACACAGCGGGAATGTTGCCGCTGAGAACTGGGGAACCAGATACTCAGCACCCGCACAACTGAATATCGAGTCTTCGTACGCAGAGGGTGATCGGACACTCCCCCTCCCTCCGGCCAGGCTTTTGGTGAAAACCAGCTGCCAGCCTCTCTCTGTGAAACGCTCTGCGTGCGAACATCTGGAAGAGCCCCCACGATGTTGGGGCTCTTCTGTTGTAAAGATCGGGTTTGCTAGGGGAGTGGGACGGTGAGAAGCAGCTGATCTCTGGTCAGCGGCGGGCAGTCCCCGGTGACGACGGGTGCTCTGCCCGAGTCGTTGCTGAGGGCCGAACGCGTCGGCAAGTCCCAGACCAGCGTCTCGCCGCACTCGGGGCACCACGCATAGCCCTCGCTAGACAAGTCCTCATGATGGCGAAGCCGTTCCTCTACGCCCATGTTCTGATAGTCGTGTTCCATGTTGTATTTGTCGGCAGCACGGACCGTAACTTGAAGTGACCGGCTGTAGATCTCTTCATCATACGACCGTACGATGAACAGATGGTTATTGCTGAGCCGATTGTTGACTGGCTGCTCGAAGGCGATGCGGCGATCCGGTGGCAGACGAAACGTGATCTGTTGGATGCACCGGTTGCCGAGTACGCAACCGACCGTGCCGCGGTCACAACTAGCGGGTGGGGGAAGCAACTGCTCGATGCAAAGGACGCCGTCGGCACCTGGGCGGGCGGCCTGTACTCACCGAAGTGGGTTTCCACGACCTACACGTTGCTCCTGCTGTACCGATGCGGGCTTTTGCCCGACTCACCGGAGGCGGTGCGGGGAGTCCAGCTTCTTTGGGATGGTGCTCGTTATTACGACGGGGGATTGACGCCTGCCAAGACTGTGAGTGGAGCGGAAGGCTGTGTCACTGCGATGTATGTCATGCTGGCCCGCTACTTCGGGTACCAGGACGAACGTGTTGCGGTCGCTGAGGATTGGCTGCTGGCGAACCAGCGAGCCGACGGTGGGTGGAACTGCATCGTGGAAGATCAGCACAGCTCGTTCCACACCTCTATAGCCACGTTGGAAGCCTTTGCTGAGACGGAACGCCACCAGCCGGGACGGCCCGAGATTGCGTCGGCCCTCGACCGGGGCAGAGAGTTCTTCCTCGATCACCGCATGTACCGATCACACCGCGACGGGCGCATCGCTAATCCCGTGTTCACCCAGCTTTCGTTCCCGCCGCGGTGGCACTACGACATCCTGCGTGGCTTGGATCACTTCCAGGCGGTTGCGGCCCCTACCGATGCCCGCTTTGGCGACGCCATCTCGGTTCTACAGAAAAAGAGAAGATCGGACGGCCGATGGCCGGTGCAGAACAAGCACGCCGGAAGGGTGTGGTTCGACATGGAGGCGGGTCGAAACCCAAGCCGGTGGAACACCCTGCGGGCGCTGCGGGTCTTGCGGTGGGTTGAGTCGGGGTGAAACCGGGGCTATCCCCGAATTGGCTAGCCAAGAGCCCGATGGAGGAATGCGGCCATCTGCGACCGGGTCACCGTCTCGGTTGGGCAATACCGGTCGCTGACTGGAGGGTTGCAGCCACGGGTGACTCCGGATGCGGCCAGCTTGGCGATATCTGACTCGAAGATGGAGCCGTCATCGTCAACGAATGCATTGCCACCACCGTCGTCAGTCAGTTTCAGGGCACGCACCAAGAACGCGGCCATCTGATCTCGGGTGACGACTGCGGTTGGGCAATACCGGTCATTGTCCGGAGGGTTGCAGCCGCGGGTGATGCCGGTCGCCGCCAAGGCGTTGACGTCTCCCCCATGAACCGAACTGGCGGTGTCGGTGAACGGCTTGTCTGAACTAGCGGGCAGCTCAAAAGCCCGGACGAGAAATGTCGCCATTTGCTCTCTGGTTACGGGGCTGTCGGGGCAAAAACGGTCGTTGGTTGGCGGGTT
>JASJHC010000366.1:0-14214 GCA_033791245.1 Acidimicrobiia bacterium
ATGAACACATCGGCTCGATCAAGACCGCTGGCCGTCAAGGCGTCACCAACGTCGGACTCGTTGTTGTAGATCGACGCAGTATCAATGTGGCGATAGCCAAGCCGTAGTGCCTCAACAACAGCATCGCGAGTAACCGGACCCGGTTCGCTCTTGTACACACCAAGCCCAACGGCAGGTATCTCTCGTCTCGACCGCATGGTCAACGTTGCCATGGCACCCTCATTCGCCCTACTACCCCCGACTCTATCCCGATTCACGGATCGGAGATGCCGCCACTAGCGTCTGTCCTCGAAATGACGATTACAGAACTGCTCGGTCTCGACGACCTTCTCGCCCAGATGATCCTGGCCGTCGGTGCCGCGATGGTGTTGGGCAACGCCTTCGCCATCTATCAGCGCAAACGTGGGCAACATCCCAAAGGGGAAACAGGGGAGTTTCGGGCAGGGCGGGTCTGGTGGCTGCTCGGCGTCGGAGCTCTGATCACCGTGTGGGGCATCGCCAGCTTGGTCGCCGGTTGAATCCCCAGCGCCAACAGGCGGTAGAATCGGGCCACCTGCGGGTGTAGTTCAATGGTAGAACATCAGCTTCCCAAGCTGAATACGGGGGTTCGATTCCCCTCACCCGCTCCACTGCTGCGGCCAGCTACCCGGGGAGCCACCATGGAAACCATCGCAACTGTTACGCATGTCTCCGACCGCAAGTTCGATGCGGTAAGCGCTTCGGGCCACACGGTCCGACTCGAAGGCGGCGCCAAGGAGACCGGACCAGGACCAATGGAGATGGTTCTTGCCGCTCTCGGTGGGTGCAGCACCTTGACCATTGTCGAGTTCCTGGAAAAGATGCGTCAGCCGGTTACCTCTCTCGAGGTCGAACTGTCCGCAGAACGCGCCACCGAGCCACCCAAGGTCTACACCAAGGTCCACGCTCACTATCGCGTCGGCGGAGATGTCGATAAGGGCCGAGTCGAACGAGCAATCTCCCTCACCGAAGAGAAGTATTGCTCAGTCCACACCATGCTCGCCCAAGCCGCCGAAATGACCCGCACCGTCGAGTTCGTGTAAGCAAGGCCAAATCCCTCGAAACCTGTTTCGAGCAAAGTGGCTACGATCGTCAGCATGATTTTTTCGGATCGCACAATCAAAGAAGCAGTGGCCGCCGGGCGAATAGTCATTGACCCGTTTGACGTTTCGATGGTGCAGCCTTCCAGCATCGATCTCCGCTGTGACTCGGTGTTTCGAGTCTTCGAAAACCACAAGTACGCCGTTATCGATCCCAAGGCACCGCAGGAGGATCTGACGACATCGGTGTCGGCCACCGAGGACCAGCCGTTCATCCTCCACCCTGGCGAGTTTGTGCTTGGGTCGACCGCAGAGATTGTCGGCCTCGCCGATGACATCGTCGCCCGTCTCGAAGGCAAGTCGAGCCTGGGCCGGATCGGCCTACTCATCCACTCAACCGCTGGGTTCATCGACCCCGGGTTCAAGGGACAGGTAACCCTGGAGTTGTCCAACGTCGCCAACCTTCCCATCGCCATCTACCCGGGGATGAAGATCGGACAGGTTTCGTTCTATCAACTCTCCACTCCTGCAGAGCACCCGTATGGGTCGCCGGGGGCCGGTTCGAAGTATCAGGGCCAGAGCGGCCCCACCCCGTCACGTATCCACCACGATTTCCCGGAGAAATGATGAACGCTGTCGTCGGAACGATCATGATCGACTGCAACGACATCGATGCAATGACCACGTTTTGGGGAGAGGTCCTCGGCCTCGAGCAAAAGGTGCGATACCCCAAATATGTGTGGCTCAGCCGGCTCAGCAAAGGCGGTCCCGCACTTGCGTTTCAGAAGGTACCCGAGCCCCGTCAAGGAAAGAATCGACTCCACCTCGATCTGGTCAGCGATGACCCAGCAGCCTTCACCGCACGGGTCCTAGACCTCGGCGGCTCCAGGGTCGAGGACCACGAGGTTGAGGGCTTCCACTGGTCGGTGCTCGCCGACCCCGAAGGCAATGTGTTCTGCGTGACAAAAGCAGGCCACTGACCAGCTGGGATACCAGTGGCTAGATGTCAGCCAGCCTCGATGGTGGTGCCGTCGGTCAGCCACAGCGCTAGTTCACGACGGTCCGGGGCGTGCACTGTCCCATCAACAACAAAAAGGGCGCGGTCGACATAGTTGATTGCGGCAGGGTCGTGGGATGCCATCAAGACTGTGGTGCCCGACCGAGCGACTGACTGCAGCAACTCCAAGATGGTGGCACCCGTCGCGGTGTCAAGGTCTCCGGTTGGCTCGTCCGCCAACAGATACCCGGGCTCATGGACCAAGGCTCTGGCGATGGAGACTCTTTGCTGCTCGCCACCAGACAGCTCGTCTGGGCGATGACTGGCCCGATCGACCATCCCAACCGCGTCGAGGGCCGCGTTGATCCTCTCTTTGCCCTTACTCCCACCGATACCAAGCAAGCGCAGCGCCACATCCACGTTCTCAGCGGCCGACAGCAATGACAGCAGGCCTGCACCTTGGAATACGAAACCCAGCTTGGATCGACGGAGCGCGGCAGTCGCCGATTCCGATTGATCATCAACCCGATCACCATCAAGGATGATCTCGCCTTCGTCGGGTCGCAGCAGTAAACCGGCCATCTGGAGCAACGAAGTCTTGCCGGATCCCGACGGACCGAACAACGCGACAAATTCGCCCGGCTCTGTCTTCAGATCGACGCTACGAGCTCCGATCGCTCCGTTGGGATAGCGCTTGGACACTCCCCGCAACTCAATCGCCATCGTTACCTCCCGAAGGCTCCAGGAGAATCCCACCCTCGACAAGCGTGGCGATCAGCTCATCAGCGATGCCGGCCTCCGCAAGGAGTTCCCGTGGTATTTGCACCATGCCGCGACCATCTACCGCCAGCAATTCATGCGTCTCAAAACGGCCCTGCGTCGCCATCCGACCGTCTGCCAGGCGAACCACTCGGTCGGTCCGCTGTGCCAACGCCACATCGTGGGTGACTACGAGAACACTGAGTCCACCGTCATGTGACATACGCCGGAGCAGGTCGTAGATGCCAAGCGATGTCTCTGTGTCCAACTCACCGGTCGGTTCGTCAGCAAGCAACAGTTGCGGACCCAGTGACAATGCAACACAGAGCGCCAGGCGCTGCTGCTCTCCCCCTGACATCGTGTGCACCTTGGAGTAGGCATTGCTGCGCAAACCGGTCGCCTCGAGCAGTGCCAGAGCTCGTTTCTTGCGACGACGATTCGGCACCCCTGCCAACAGCATGGGGAGTTCGATGTTCTGGATAGCCTTGAGATACGGCAGCAGGTTCCGCGTGAAGTCCTGCCACAGGAACCCGACACCGCGCCGGTAGTAGGTGATCTTTTGTTTCGGGGTCAGATCGGTCAGGTCTGTTCCAGCAACCTCCACCCGTCCCGCAGACGGCGTCTCCAACCCGGCGAGGATTTGCAGCAACGTTGACTTACCTGCCCCAGATTTTCCGACAATCGAGATGAACTCGCCTTTGTCCATCGTGAAATCAAGCCCCTGCAAAGCAACCACTTCGAGGTTGCCCTGTTTGTGGATCTTGATGAGGTTGTCGCATTCGATGATCCGTGTCATCAGCGCTCCACCTCCCGCAGAACCTCGCTCATTCGCTTCGCAGAGACCCTCCTGGTGGCCCACACCACCGAGAACACCAGCAAGATGGTCACGACCGCCAAATACGCCATGAGTACTGGCCAGTTGACCGAGATCAGGACCGGCGGCTCGATGTCGGTCGCGGTCTCTCCGAGTTGTAGGAAGGGCAGCATCGCCCACATCAAGGCAATGCCACCGTAGGTACCTATGACCGCACCGAGACCGACCACTGCGATCTGTTCGACTGTGAAGGTGGCGGCGACACCGCGCCGCGGGAAGCCGAGCGCACGCAGTACGCCCATTTCGCGAGCTCGTCGGGCAACCGCCAACAGCACGTATCCGGTGACCCCGGCGAGGGCCAGCACCACCGAGACTGCTGCGCCAACAAACAACACGGCCACCAGACCGACCTGGACCGGGCGGCTGGAGAACTCGCCGGCAGCTTGCTTGAGCGTCACGATGTCTTCAGCTTCATCGCCGGGAAGGAACTGCGCATTGATCAGCCGCACCGCGGCGTCGGGGTCGTCGGTCTTGATCCACAACTCCTGGGGGGCCTCAACTCGCGAGATAGCTGTCTGGAAGCTCCATGCTGGAGTTCCGTTGAGCCATCCGTTCAACGCATCCAGATCCACGATCATTCGACCTTCACGACGCTTGTCGTTCATCGCCGGGACCCGCTCGAGGAAGCCAACGATCTCTCCGTCGTAAACCTCAGAGCCGATAGACAACGGAGAGGTCTCCCCGATATCGAGACCGGCAATGGCGGCCAACTCACGGTCGATCAAGACATAGAAGTCATCGAGCGGTGCCCGCAGCGCCGGCACCGCAGTATTGAGGCTGGTGCGAACCCCGGGGCCGAGCCATAGATTCGCCGACCCATCTGCAAAGAGTGGAGAGCGTTGCATCTCGGATTCGGTTGGCGCCTCGACATCTGGAGGCAGCTCGCTGTAGTAGGCCGCGACGGCACGGTCGGCGGGCACACTTTGCTGGATGCTGAGATCGTTGGCAACCTCCAGCTCTGCAAGATCGAGGGCGACCTCGGTCTCCCCGACAGTGCGATAGTTCCTGATCAGCATCGACTCACCGTTGAGCACGGTGTTGCCGCCGGGATTTGAGCGTTCCACCCACAGCGCATGGAGAGTCAGTGGCGGCACCGGGTCGGACAGATAGGCATTGCGTCCCTCGGTCAGGTCGACCTCGACGGTTGTCCACTCAGAGTCGAGGAAGTCGTTCTCAGCCTGCATGGTCCAGACTCGGCCGTCTGCGTCAAATACGCGAACGATGAGGCGGAGGCTGGCATCGGGCTTGCTGGTGTCCAGATTCACCTGATCTCGCCAGCTGCGGGGGATAACGACGCCATCGATGAGCAGAGTGGTGGTGTCGATTGGCAGCTCGATACCCAAGTCTGGCGCAACATTGTTGGGGCGGAGCACGTCAAAGATCTCGTGTGGCTCGCTTGCGCCGAAATCCGATCGCCAGGTGATGACATCCGCAAAGTCATTTGGTCGGACCGCAAGTACCTCGGCACGTCTGTTGCTTTGGCGAGGCGCCCCGTCGGTGCGGTAAACGGCCGCACCTTGATCGCCATCGGGAACCACCAGATAGCCTGCTTCGTCGCCAAGTATTCGAACGTCTGTGCCGGCCACGAATGCCGCCCGGTCCTGGAAGGACTGCTCCAACGTCCCGGCGTAGGTGAGCGCAAAAGCTCCGAGACCGGTGGTGAGCCACACCAACAGCGCCAATCGCCCGTATGGGACAGGGTTGCGACCGAGGTGCCACCCCGGCAACGCAAACGAGAGGCCAGGGGCCTTGGTCATTGCCCATCCGATGATGCGCAGCAGCCAGGGCAGGAGGCGGAGCAGCACCAGGGCGCCGGTGAACAGCAAGAGCACAGGGAACACGACCGCCAAGGCATCAAGACGTACTTCGCCATCGGACGTATTGATAAAGCCACGCTGGACCAGTTGGAAGAGGACCACGACGGACAGCGCTATCGCAAACAGGTCGAGGTTGTATCTCTGCCATACAGAACTGCCCGCGGGGCGTGCCGATAGCGACCGCAGCTCAAGAACCGGGCGACGGGCAAATGGCAGGATCGACAAACCCATCGACAAGAACGTGACGACAGCGCCACCCACGACATATGGCGTGATCGAAGCAACCTGGGACACCCGCAGCGGCTCGCCGCCAGTGAGATCTGACAACGGCGGGATCCTTCCGGTGACCCCAACCAGGATCCGCGCCACCGAGGGAGCGGCCAACGCAGCTATCGCCGCGACCACGGCGGATTGTGCCATGTGGATGCCGGTCGTCTGCCAAGTACTCGCACCCCTGGTCTTGAGCAGCGCTATCTCCGGCCCCTCTCGTTCGAGCTGCAACGCCGAGGTATAGATCAAGAAGTACAAAGCACCACCGACGACAAGCGCCAATATGGCAAGAATGGGTCCGCCCACTGTTACCGACCGAACATCGAACTTGTCGAGCAGCAGTGGCAGTGATGAATTGGCTGCGATCAAGCCGCCGCTGTCCTGACTGACCTTCGCCCTGAAGTTGTTGAGGGCACCCCGTAGCGATTCCACATCCTCAAACTGGAGAGACTCTGGGTCAAAGTCGACGTTCCATTTTTGAGTAGCGGTCAGCTCGGTTAAGCCCCGTGTTTGTCGGAGCCACGGATCGTTGGTTGCCGCGATGAAAACCGAATCGGTCCAAGCATCAAACGTATCCAACGGCAAGTAGACCATTGCCAACGGATCGTCCAAGCCCCAGATCTTGTCGCCGGCGTCGACTGGGGCAACGATGGCGGCGACTTCCACCAGCTCGAACACACTGGGCAGACCCGAGAATGGCTTGAGGACGACCTGATCCC
Source organism: Acidimicrobiia bacterium (assembly GCA_033791245.1). Classification (GTDB taxonomy): domain Bacteria; phylum Actinomycetota; class Acidimicrobiia; order Spongiisociales; family UBA5794; genus JAAETI01. Next base: position 6,495 of record JASJHC010000366.1, read on the forward strand.
CGACCTGCAACTGGGACAGAGCCGCAACGGCTTCTCCGACAACTACCGGCAGCGGATCGGCATCAGACTCAGGAGCCTCAAGTAGCGATTCCGGCCATTGGCCTTCGAGTATCTGAAGATGACCGTCGATACCGGGGCTCGTGAACAGACGAACCTGGAGCGCCTCAGGGGGTGGTGTCGGGTACGGCGGATTAGGCACCTCAGCAGGAATCTCGGTGATGTCGAGCTGCGAATTGGCCAGCTCGATGGCGGCCTTCCCTTCTTTCCACTCCTCACCCCGCGCCACCCAATCAACGGAGCCACCGGTTGGTATGACAAAGAGCTCTCTCGTCTGGATTCGCTCAACGTAGGTCGGGTACCACTCAACGATCTCGGTCGCATGGAGACCATCGATGAGCTCACGGTTCAAGGTTGCTTCGTCGGAGGTGTAGCTGGTGTCTTGGATGACCGCGGTCACATCGACCTCTTCGGCGAGAGCGCTTTCGAGGGAGAACCGCAGGTCGACAGCTTTGACCGAGTCTTGATAGAGAGGGACGACAACAAGGAGGGCGATAACCAGAGTTGAGCCAAGCAGCGACCCGAGCAAGATCCCGCGCTTCGCCCATAGACGTCGCACGACAAGCCCCATGTATGTGACGAGCTTCACGTATCTAAGTCCCTTGCCTCCGGACAGGCTTCAACTCTAATCGTGCCCGTCACACGCCACGCAGCTCCAACTCCCCAGCTCGTACGCAAGCTACCTCCGCCGAATCTGACAACACCATGGGAGGAAGTCCGGTGGTGCAAACCACAGTGGCGTAGGGGCAGCGAGGTATCAGGGAACACCGTGCCGGTGGAACATCGGTGATCTTGGGCACATCACCTTCGATAGGCCGCAGGCGCCGCTGGTCAAGCCGCGGCAAGGCGCCCAGAAGCCCTTCGGTATAAGGATGCTGCGGGTTGCGGAAGACCTGATCGACGTCGCCGATCTCCACAATCCGCCCGCCGTACATGATGGCCACTCTTGTCGCCAAAGCGGCAACCTGCGCAAGATCATGAGTAACGAAGATCATCGCCATCTTGCGTTTCCTCTGCATCTCCTTGATCAGGTTGGCGATGGAACCGGCGACGCCCGCATCAAGCCCCGTCAGCGGCTCATCGGCCACCAAAAGACGGGGTCCCTTCACCAATGCTGCAGCCAACATGGCACGCTGGGCCTGGCCCCTGCTGAGTTCGTTGGGAAACGCGAGATACTTCGTTGACCTGGACAGCTTCACTTCGCCGAGAGCATCGAGAACCCGAGCCTCGATCTCGCCGAGAGTCAGATCAGTGTGCTGATCAAGCACCTCTCCTGCCTGGTCTCCGATTATCTCAACGGGGTTCCAGCCACCGATGGCGTTCTGAAAGATGACGCCAACCTCAGTTCCCATGACCCGGCGCCAGTCGTCATCAAGGGACTCCTCCATGAAGCGTTCCTTCTTCATGGCCTTCGGCCGCCACTTCTTCTGCTGCCGTTTGGCAAAGGCCTGGGTGGGCCGGATCTGCGTGCCGTCGAACAGAACTGTTCCCTTGCTGACCTTTGCCCCTGCTCCCAGCAGCCCAAGACTGCCCATGACCATAAGGCTCTTGCCGCTTCCCGACTCGCCGACAACGGCTAGCACCTCACCAGGAGCGACCTTGAAGCTCACATCCGGAATTGCCTCGACCCAGCCGAACGGAAGAGTCGGACCGTAGGGCTCAACGACGACTGCACCTCGGTTGGTTCGCTCTGTGGCGGCTTCGATGTCGTTGATAGCAATACCGAGGTTGCGTACCTCAAAGATTGGCTGGGGCATGAAGCACCTCTCCGGTGGTGGCATCGCGAGCGGCCATGAGACCGCCGGCAAGCACCAACCCTATCCCCAACCATTGCCACCCGTCAGGAACCTCACTGAGGAACACAAGGGCCAACACCACCGCGGAAGCGGGTTCGATGTGGAGCAACACGCTCACCACGGCGACTGAGTGCTCTCGAATAGCTGTCCATATGATCAGGAAACTCAGGCCGGTGAGAACAATGCCCAACGTCAGCAGCGGCAGCGGATTCGCCACGGTCTCCGAGACCGCACCGGGCAGCCAGGGTGACAGCACAATCGCAGCAACCACTAGCTCGCCGGTTGCCACCGGTAGTGCCCCCACCGTGTCAACCGCAGCCTTGGTTATCAGCATGAGAGCTGCGATGGCAGCAGCAGAAACCAACGCGGCGAGTACGCCCTCGATCTCGAAACCGGACGTGGACTCATCGGCACCCTGGCGGACGACCACCAGTACGACACCGAAAAAAGAGGTACCAAGCGCCCAGTAGATCCGTCGGGGCACGACATCACCCAGGAAGCGAGGTGCCAATACCGACGCAGATACCGGCCCCAGGAACACCACTGCAAGCGCAACTGCAACCGTGGTGTTCTTGATCGCCCAAAAGAAGGTCGCCCAATGAACAGCGAGGAGGATGCCACCCAACACGATTTCGACACGGTGGGTGGCAGGTATTCGTAGCTGTCTGGTTGCAGCCATCAGCACGATCAGCGTTAGAGCGCCCAGCCACACCCGTGAGGCCACAAGACTCTGCCAAGGGATGTCTTCGCGCACGATCAGCGGGATCGCCCCCAGCCCAAAGGCCAAAACAACAAGGGCGACGAGGGACAGCGTGCGACGTGACGACATCCGACCAGGTTAGGTGAGCGGTTCTTGCGTAGCGGGCGCCGGAATTCCGTCGTGGTGTACGCAGGAACGAGCGGCAACGGCGCTCTCACCATTCCTGCGTAGCGGGCGCCGGTATTCCGCTCTGGTGTACGCAAGTACGAGTAGCCGATGACTAGTCAATCCGAGAACGGCTCGATTGATCCTATCGATTGCTTACAAACCGGCCGACAGAAGGAGTACATAACCAAGGGCGGTAGTTCCACTCCACCGGAACATAAACGGAGGTCCCCTTCCCTCCGACTCCTCCTCAGAGCGGCCGTCCTGGGTATTGCGCTAATGCAGCCCCCTTTCGAGGGGGCTGCATTCTTTCTGTCATCCCCAGACAACACCGAGTTCACCGCTCAGCACCATTGCCGCCGACCCAAGCAACACGGCCGACATTCCTAAATGCGAAACGGCGACATCGGGACTCCATCCGGCAACCGACTCGATGCCGGTTGCCACATGAGCAGGTACCGAAGGCCAACCAGCCAGTTCGCCACCGACCACAACATTTCCAACATCCAACGCGGCAACGATCGGGGCCAGCGCCGCCCCAAGATGCTTGGCTGCTTCGTCGACACGGGGCGCGGTCTCGACGGCAAGCCGACTGCGACCCTCTGTGCTCATATCGAGGTAGTCGGGCCCCAGCACCTCGATCATCGACACCCTGGTACCCAGGCAGCCGTTTCGCCCACAGCTACAGATATCCTCCCAATCCGCAACCTGCAGATGGGTGAGGTCACCACCTCGATTCGGGGTTCGGTTGAGCCGGGCCGCACTGATGAAGGAAACGGCGATGCGGTCATCGACCTTCACGTAGAGCACACGAGAGCTGGGGTCAGATGCGGTGCGCCCAAACTCGGCTACTGCGGCGGAATCGACATCGCTGACGACGTGACTGGGCAGGCCGTAAACGTCTTCGAGTTGATCCTGCAGAGACAGATCGGCCCAACCAAGCTGCCGCGCCACCACCACTCGGCCACTCCGATCGACTACCCCCGGTACACCGACGCCAATCCCGAGCGCAGGTGCCGTTGCCTCACCGACCAACTCGGTGATAACACGGTGAGTCTCCTCCAGTGCATCTTGGCCGGCGGGTTCCAGGGCCTTGCCCTTCGCCCTGGCGACAATGCGGCCTCGCAGATTGACCAGTGCCGCTTCGATGGGGTGGCGGGAAAGATCAACGGCAACTGCGAATCTCCCGTCCGGATCTAGCTCTAGCAATGTAGGAGGCTTGCCCCCAGTTGATTCGCCAAGACCCACCTCGACAACCAAGCCCTCGCCGATGAGATCAGACGTGATATCTGACACCGTGGCGCGACCCAGCCCTGTCGAACGGGCTGCATCAGCGCGACTCAGAGGGCCGCTATCAAAGATCTCCTGGAGTACAAGACGATGGTTGTTGCGGCGCGTCTCATCCGGGTGAGTCTTCCCTATCGGACGCAGACCGGGTGTCTGCGGCATCGGACCTCCCTAGAACGACGAACGGCGCCCCCATCGGGGCGCCGTTCGCGCGATTGGTTTTGCTAGTTCTTGGCGCCGACCCGCAGCCCGGTCGCAGGATCGAAGAAATGCAACTTTGCCGTTTCGACGACAACGGTCAAATCCTGTCCAAGCGAAACCTGCACATCCGAACTCACCCGTGCGGTGAACTTGGTCGTATCGCCGAGTGACGATACGTCCGCACCGGAATCGGCAAGAAGCTCCTCGATATCGGGCGTGACCACCGGCGGTACATCGAGCTCGAAGTGTACAAACGTCTCGTAACCGAGCATCTCAGCAACTGTGATGTTTCCTGTAATGGTGCGGTCCGGGGCCGGACCCGCAATAGATTCGGCTTCGAAGTTGCCGGGACGGATACCCAAGACGAGCGTCTCGCCGAGACGCTGGGCGAGACCGGGATGACGGTCAATCGCGACCGGGTCAACGAGCAGCCGCACATCGCCGAACTTTGCGTACAAACCAGTGGCATCTTGCTCGAGAGTGGCATTGACCATGTTCATGGCCGGGCTTCCGATGAAACCAGCGACGAACACGTTGACCGGGTTTGAGTACAGCTCCCCCGGAGAAGCAACCTGCGAGAGATTGTCGGGACGGGCTGCGGTCACTGGCTTCAGCACCGCAACACGATGACCAAGAGTCATTGCCTCGATCTGGTCGTGTGTCACGTACACGGTGGTTGTCTTGAGTCGGTGGTGAAGCTCGCTGAGCTCGGTACGCATCTGCACACGCAGCTTGGCGTCGAGGTTAGACAGCGGCTCATCCATAAGGAAGGCCTTCGGTTCACGGACGATGGCCCGACCCATGGCAACCCGCTGCCTCTGACCACCAGAAAGAGCCTTTGGCTTACGATCGAGGAAGTCGGTGATCTCCAGTACTGCTGCGGCTTCTTTGACACGGCGATCGATATCAGCCTTGTCCATCTTGCGCAGTTTGAGACCGAAGGCCATGTTGTCATAGACCGTCATGTGTGGGTACAACGCATAGTTCTGAAAGACCATGGCGATGTCGCGGTCTTTCGGCTGAACATCGTTCACCAACGTGTCGCCAATAAACATCTCGCCCTCAGAGATCTCTTCGAGACCGGCGATCATGCGGAGGATTGTGGACTTGCCGCAGCCTGACGGCCCGACCAGCACAAGAAACTCTCCATCTATGATCTCTAGGTCAACATCACCAACGGCGCGCGTGCCGTCCGGGTAGATCTTGCCGAGACCTGTCATCGTGATACTTGCCATAGCCCTCTCCGTGTTGGTGGCTTTGATCGGGCCCCATACTAAGTCATTTCCACGGCGATTGCACGTCGAAATTCGGCCATCGCAAAAAGTGACGTACGGCAGGTCCCTGCTGCACCCAGAATCGGTATGGTGCGCGCATGGCAACCCGATTCTTCGACTGTCACACTCACCTATTCCCCTCGGATCGGATGGGTGACTTGATGCGTTGGATCCACCGTGCGGTACTCGACTTCAGCGTCCCTGTCGACATCACCGCCGATCAAGCTATCGCAGATCTGCGGCAGGCCGGGGCAGTGCGATGGGCCAATCTCCTGTTTCCACTCAGTCCCGGCGAAGCATCGGTACTCCACGCTTGGAACCAGCAACTTGCCGAACGGGTTCCCGAGATCACGCCATTTGGTGGTGTGCACGCCGATGATCAAGACCCCCTCGCGGTCGTCCAGGAAGCCGTCGAGTCCTACGAGATGGCCGGCCTCAAGTTTCACCCGATGGTGCAAGAGTTCAACCCTTGGGACCAGCGGTTGGCGCCGGTGCTGAACTATCTAGATGAGGCCGGACTGCCTATCTACGTCCACACTGGCTACGACGCCTGGTACGGACATGAGTACGACAGAGCCGGCATGGAAACGATGCTGGAGGACTATCCACGGCTACCGGTCGTGCTGGCGCATGTTGGGTTCCCTGACCTCGAATGGGGATTCTCCCTTGCCGACCGATTCCCTCAAGTCTGGCTCGATCTCACCAACGTTCCCGGTTCCTTTGCCTGGATGGACTGTCCCCCTGAGTTGTTCAAAACGTTGCATGAAGGAATCGCACGACATCGCGACCGGACCTTGATGGGCACCGACTATCCGGCCGGAATGGGCAACCTCGACGAGATCCTCCAGCAGTTTCGTTCCGTCGGCATCGACGAGGGGCTGCTGGAACACGTCATGGTCACAAGCACAAAGGCATACTTCGACCGGTACGGACGCACCCGAAGCTAGGGGTGCTCAGGCCGGCGGTGGACCGGTCGAGCCGCGGGCCACCAGCTCCAAAGACAACTCGACATGCTCGGCAGCGCCGCTGTTGGCCTCCATGATGTCGAGCAGCATCTGAGCCCCCCTCGCCCCTGATTCATAGAGCGGCTGTCGCACCGTTGATAGGCCCAGATGCTCGGCAATATCGAGGTCATCAAAACCGATGACTGATAGGTCCTCAGGCACCCGCAGCCCGCGGGCCCTTGCACCCTCAGCCACCACCATTGCATGGGAATCGGCCGACGCCACCACCGCGGTTGGCGATGCCTCGATATCAAGCAACTCACCAATTTGGCGCAGCGTTACCAGCCGCTCATGTGGTCCCGACTTGATGTAGCCCTCTGGCACGTCGAACCCGGCATTGGCCATTGCTTTGCGATACCCCTGGACCCTCTTGGCACTAGGACGAAAACCAATGGTGTCTTCCCAGTCCCCCACAAAGGCGATGCGCTTGTGGCCAAGCTCGATCAGATGCTCCGTTGCCATTTGACCACCGAGCTCGTCATCAATGTAGATGCTAGAAATACCCTGCACCTGCCCATCGACCATGACGACCGGAACTGGGTTGGTCGCCAGCATCTTGATGTCATCATCATCAGGCTTCAGGGAAACCAGCAGACCACCGGCGCAGCGATCGGGTCGCAGCAGACTTCGCACTTGGTCTTGGTAGTCGTCAACATCGTTGACGTCGTGCAGGATTACATCGAACCCGGCCGCCGATGCAACATCGAGTATTCCGCGGAGACGCTGTAACGCTGATGGTGTCGTCATCCGCTGGACAACGGCGGCAAGGACGCCCGCGATGCCGGTTGATAGACCACGCGCCAGAAAGCTGGGCCGGTAATCCATTTCCGCGATGATTCCGAGGACGTGAGCACGGGTCCGATCGCTCACCAGGGGGCTGTCGTTGAGAACTCTGGAGACTGTTCCCACCCCAACACCGGCCCGTTCGGCGACGTCCGTAATCGTTGACATTCCACTCCCGACACTGGCTATTGGAAACGGTACCAGAATCGCGGGAACTAACCCCTTGCGCCGTCAACCAGATCAGTCAACGTCTCCAATTCCTCTCTAAGCCGCGGCCGTGTTCGACTGCCGAAATCCCATCGTCTGGGATCCCGAGATGACGCACCTCTACAAGAGTTCCCTCTGCGGTTGTTGAGGGCAGAAGCTGTGTGGCTGGGCATGGGGCCAACAATACGCGATGAGCCTGACAAGAAAAGGTGCGTTCGGGGATTCCGTTTGCTAGGGCTACTGACC
>JASJHC010000367.1:0-3227 GCA_033791245.1 Acidimicrobiia bacterium
ACCGCGGACGTGTTTGAGCAGAGCACGCCGACGGGCATTGTGACAGTGGCGATTCTGGTCGCGGGACCGGTGCTCGGCGTGCTAGCCGCTCGTCGGCTACGACGGAAACGAGAATGTGCATCGGCAACGTAACTGAGGTGCCCACCTGGGGCTCACCGCTGAGGAGGGCTTGCTGGATGAGGAGTGGGATTGGGAGCGTATTCCACTCCAACAAGGGGAAGCGTTGGTGGTGGTCTCCGGTCATGGTCACTCGGGCCGGGTGGCCGATATTCTCCAACGGGGCGGCAGTCGCCTGGTGAACAAGCCCCCGCAGATAGGTTGAGCGCGACTATCGGAAGCGGAGGTTAAGTCGTGTCGACGTTGGCGTGGATCGTGGTGGGCGGCCTGGCGATGAACTCTCTGGCCCTCGTTGGGAGTGTCATCCTCGTCCTCCCGGAACAGAAACTGGAGCGTCTGGTGATGCCGCTGGTGGCATTTGCCGCCGGTTCTCTGCTCGGCGGCGCCCTGTTCTACATGCTTCCCGATCAGTGTTTCTACAATTCGCGGAACCGGTTCGACGACGTCGGTGAGGAAGGGCTTAGGGATCGTTCGTCTCGGCCGCATCATTCACCGAGAGAAACCTACGCCGAGGTGGTTGACAAGATCATTGTCTACGCCAGAACTACCACTTTGGGCTACCGCACAGAGTCTCTCTGCAGGACGCGCTCAGGACGCGCTTTGTCGAATACTGGTGCAAGCTACTGAAGACTGGTGAATACTCGGAACACTTGGTGTGTATGCGTTTTCGGGCATAGCCCCCGGTCAGGGCATCACGGCGGATCAGACCGTTAATCCGTTTGTCGTGGGTTCGAGTCCCACCCCCGGAGCCAAGAGAACCCCTGCCAGGGCTGGATTCCCGGCTCGTTCATCGCAACGTGCCCCTCGACGCAGACCCACTCGCCGAGGGGTGCTTGCTGGGACAACTCCCGGCGCTACGCCGCTCCTCGCAGGCGCTCGTCGATCGCAGCGGCACCCTGCTCCAAGTCGTCGCTGTCTAGCTTCAGAGCACCTAGCCCGACGCGCATCAAGGGGAGTCCTGCACCACTGACTACGAAGAATCCTCCGTTCCGATGCACACCTGGACGTTGGGCATGGCGTTCGCCAGCGTCCTGGCAGCCGACCAACGTGATTCAGGTGGCGAAAGTAGCCAACAAGACTCCGAGTCCGATGTAGCCCAATACGAGTCCCGCGATCGCCATGCCCCGCCCGCCTTGCGGTGGGTCAGCGAGCTTGATCTGGTTCAACGCCAACTGACCGAAGACCACCGCAAGAAGTGAGCCAATCCCCATCAGCCACCGGATGCCGAGAACCATCGAAGCAATAGCCAGCCCGTTGGACTTAGCGGCGGCCTGAGTGGGCGGTCTGGTCAGACTTGCGAAATCGAAACCGCAGTAGCGATACACGATGGCAGCCTCAGGAAAGCCCGGACCGATTCAGTGAGGCGTAAGGTTGAAGCATGAACGACCACGACAACAAGAGTCAAACAAGCACGAGAAGTTCGATCCATGGACCATCTGACGAGGTCTTACGAGAGACGGTGCGTCATGACGATGGAGACCTCACCATTCAATCTCACGCAGGCGAGATACGTCTCGTGAATGGTTCAGGCGGATGGATGCGCTACACCCGCTACCTCGAAGAGCGCAGCATCGACCCACACGTTGAGGAGGCGTGAGAAGGACTAGTTGCGACTTCTTCGCCCGGATTCAACATCAGCGACCCAAACACTTGGAAGTAACGGCGTAGGGCACGTCGAAGCGCGGGGCATCTCGCATACGCCCGAACCGCCCATCTCCGGCAGCAATCGCGACCTGATACGACCATCCGGACCATCCATAGGTGCCGCCATGGGCGGTCAGAACTTACCGGAGTTGACCCACCCTTTTTGGGGTCCGATGGGTTCGGCGGCATCCCAGTGTTCAACAACTAGGCCGTCTTCGATGCGGAATAGGTCGGCTTGCGCGCATGGCGCACCCTTCCAATTGACCTTGCACAGGGTGGCCACGAAATTGCCCTGGCCGACCAAAAGGACGATTTCGTCGTAGTCGAGCGACCTGTTCGGGTCGATGGCGAGAGGCTTGAAGTGGGCGAGACCGTCCGCCACTTCTCGATTGTGTTGGATGTACTGACTTCCAGAGATGTACTGATCGATGTTGTGCGGGTTCCCTCCTGGCATGAGCACATCCTCGACAAGAGCACGAACCAGAACCTTGTTCTCCTCGGTTCTATCAAGATCGGTCACATCGGTAGGTCCGTCCACCGATGTATGCCCCGAGGGGGTCGACGCTGAGTATCCAGCAATCACGTCCCAATGTTCGACGATCCTGTCGTTCTCATCGGTATCAAAGAAGTCAAGCGTCACCCACTCCGCCTCACCGTCGTTGAGCGACTGGTAGGCGTGGACAAAGAGGAACTGACCGTCTTCGAGGGTCCGAACGATCTGGATATCCCTTACCGGAGTCCGCTGGATGAACTCCTCGAAGAACTCCACGAAACCGTCGGTACCGTCACGCACCCCAGTGGAATGCTGGGTATATCGGTCACCCGTGTACTTGGCAACCGCCTCCCGAGGGTTCCCGTCCCTAATCCCCTCCAGACACAATCCGACGACGTTGTCAACCTTGCGACTCATACCCGCAACCCTACCGCCAGACACCCCACCCATGTCCGGCATGCTGGGCGGTCCCATCTGACTATCCGTGCCGCCCACACGCGCGGATATGGGCGGGTGAAGCGGCGTTCTGTGGAGTGGGGTTATGTGCTGACTCGGATACTCCTCTCAAACGTGTTGATGCAGATGGAGGTATCCGGTGCAGCAGGTGAACGTCGACAGCTTCAGGGCGGCGGAAACGGCGGCGCTGTTCGACAACCAGTTGGCCATGACCGGTGGGATCAACCAGTGGTTCCACTATCGGGCTCCCACTCCGGTCGACAAACAGCCGGTGATCCGAATGAATCGGGATACGTTGTACAGCGGGGCGGTCGTCGACATCAGCGGTGGCGGCACGTTGACCATGCCTGTGGTTGGCGACCGGTATCAAACGGTGATGGTGATCAACGAGGAGCACTACATCAATCGGGTATTCAGCGAACCTGGTACCCATGAGCTGACGGTCAAAGAACACGGTTCGCCGTTTGTCAATGTCGTGGCTCGCACCTTCGTTGACACCAACGACCCTGATGACATC
>JASJHC010000368.1:0-17814 GCA_033791245.1 Acidimicrobiia bacterium
TCACCCCACTCGAAGGTGTCTGTGGTGAACTTGGCGATCGCCTCGATGTCGTCGAGCCGTGCCACCCGGATATGTGCGCTCATAGGCGCGAGATTAGATCGTGTCCGGGTCGGTCCGGCCGCTCGACACTAGCTCCTAGTACGCCGCCAACTCCTTGGCTTCCCTGATGATGCCCTCTACAGAGGGAAACACCTGCTCTTCGAGTGTGCTCGAGTATGGGAAAGTCGGAATCTCCGGAGCGCAGTAGCGGCGGATTGGTGCATCAAGCCAATCGAGTGACTTCTCCGCAATCTGCGCCGCTATCTCGGCCCCGAACCCACCGAACTTGGTGTCTTCGTGCACGATCAACACTTTGCCGTTGCGACGGACTGCCCGCTCGATGGAAGGCCAGTCGAGCGGTCGAATCGACCGTAGGTCGAGGACGGAAACCTCGATTTCGTCCTTGCGGAGACTATCTGCTGCCTCAACTGCAAAGTGGGCCATCGTGCCGTAGGCAATGATGGTCAGGTCGTCTCCGGTGCGGCGGAGCGCAGCCTTTCCGATCGGAACACGGTGCGGTCCCTGCGGACACGGTCCGGTGGCGAGCCGGTACAACTTCTTCGGTTCGAGGATCATCACCGGATCGGGGTCTTCCACCGCAGACCACAACAGACCCATAGCGTCGGCCGGCGTTGACGGCACCACCACCTTGAGGCCGGGGATATGGCCGTAGATCGCCTCGATCGACTGGGAGTGGTAGAGGGCACCGTGAATGCCGCCACCGTATGGGGTCCTGATCACCAGAGGACTCGACCAGCGGCCGTTGGTCCGGTAGTGGAGCTTGGCCACTTCGGAGTGGATCTGATCGAAACCCGGATGGATGAAGTCAGCGAATTGGATCTCTGCGATGGGGCGACCGCCTGCCGCCCCGATACCAACACCCAGGCCGATGATGAGCGCCTCGGCAAGCGGGGTGTTGAAGCTTCGGTTCTGGCCGAACTTGTCGGTTAGTCCGACCGTAGCCTTGAACACGCCGCCCTTAGGATCGCCGACATCTTCTCCGAATATCGAGGCGTCGTCGTACTCCTCAAAGATGGCGTGCAGCGTTCGATTGATCGAAGTGATCATGTTCATGGTCTCGCCGGGCAACTCGGGCTCTGGCTCCGTTGCCGGATCGACAGGGACGATGGGGTTGGCGTAAACATTGGATTCCCAGTCGAGCGCTTCCGGAGCAGCGTCGGCTTCCTTAACGGCAGCCGCAATCTCGTTTGTTGCTTCTGTTTCGATCTCCAACTCAAGGTCTGACTCGAGCAGACGTGACTCGACCAGGTATTGCTTGAGGACCAGGATCGGATCCTTCCGGCGCCACAGCTCGACTTCTTCGGCCGATCGGTAGACCTTGTCGTCATCGTCAGAGGTGTGTGCGTAATAGCGATAGGTCTTGGCCTCGATGAGCGTTGGCCCTTCGCCATCGCGTGCTCGCTGCACCGCGGCCGACATGACGCCGTAGACGGCGAGGACGTCGTTGCCGTCTACCACGACTCCCGGCATCCCATAGCCAATCGCTCGTTCCGCAACGGTCCCGGCAACCTCTTGCCGTGAGGGCGTCGAAATTGCGTAGAGGTTGTTTTCGACAAGAAAGATGATCGGGAGTTTGTGGACGCCTGCGAAGTTCATCGCTTCGTGCCAGTCGCCCTCCGAGGTGGCTCCCTCGCCCGAAGACACCATCACAACGCCGGGTTGCCCGGTCGTCTTCAGATGATGCGCGATACCGCAGGCGTGTGGGAACTGAGTGGCGATAACAGATGAGTGGGAGAAGATGTTGAGGTTCGGCTCGCTCCAGTGGTTTGGCATCTGGCGGCCTGCATTGGCAGGGTCGCTGCCCTTGGCGAAGACAGCCAGGAACAAGTCCTTTGGTGTCGAGCCCATTGCCAGGTTGAAGGCAACGTCGCGGTAATACGGCAGGCTCCAGTCCTTGGTGGGGTCGAGGGCGAAGGCTGCCCCAACCTGGGTTCCCTCGTGTCCGGCCACTGACACGACGAAAGGGACTCGTCCTTGCCGGTTGAGTGCCCACACTCGCTCATCGAGCTTCCTGGCGAGCAGCATCATCCGGTACATATCGATCAATCGATCTTCAGATAAGCCCAGGGCGCTGTGATCCCGTACGTTGTCTAACTCCAACATTCCGTCTCCTTCTACGATGCGTGGCCGCGTCGTTTCAGATTGATGTTGCCGATGCTTGCAATTCGTTCTTCTGCCACTTCGATCGCTGCCGTATTGGGGTTGATCCCTCGTTTGGTGGCGGCGTCGAGTACCCGGTTGACGTTGTCGTAGATTTGATCGATGGCGTTGACCGCACGTTTCCAGTCGTATCCGTGCAGTTCGTCGGCAATATTGATGATGCCGCCTGCGTTTACCACAAAGTCTGGGGCATACAGGATGCCGCGGGCCGCCAATTGACCAGCTTGCGTTTCGGTTTCAAGTTGGTTGTTTGCAGAGCCGACCACAGCTTGACACGTGAGTCGATCCACTGTTGTCGTATTGAGCGCTCCGCCCATGGCACAGGGGGCGAATATGTCGCAATCGACATCGAATATCGCATCTGTCCCCACCGCCATCGAGCCGTGGCGGGAGACCATGTCCTCCACTGCGCGGAGGTTGACATCAGAGACGAAGGTCTTGGCGCCGGCCTTGGTGAGCCGTTCGACAAGGCTCGCCCCGACTTTGCCCACTCCCTGGACTGCGACAGTTCTGCCGGACAGGTCATCGTCGCCCCACAGGTGCTCGGCAACCGCCCGCATCGCACCCATTACGCCTCGCGCCGTCGCCGGCGATGGATCACCGGAACCACCGTGGATGTCGGGCAACCCCGTCACCCACTTCGTCTCGCTCGCAATGGTGATCATGTCGGCGGTGGTGGTCCCCACATCCTCGGCAGTCACGTAGCGGCCGCCGAGTGAATCGATGACTCTGGCGAACGCTCGCAGTAGTCGCTCCGACTTGAGCGTTGCCGGATCACCGATGATCACCGCCTTGCCTCCACCGAGGTCAAGGCCAGCGGCTGCTGACTTGTAGGTCATTCCCTTGGCAAGTCGCAAGGCATCCCGCAACGCCTCATCCTCTGACATGTACGGAAAAAAGCGAGTCCCGCCGAGGGCGGGACCAAGTGCGGTGGAATGGATCGCGATGATCGCCTTCAGACCCGACATCGGATCATGGCCGCATAGGACCTCTTCGTGAGTGTCGGAGGCTATAGCCTCGAATACTCCCAACAGACGCTCCTTTCAGAACGGCACGCACTAACGCGGCTGGGCCTGGGTATTCCAATTCTAGCCGACGGGAATTTGGCAAGCTGAGATCCATGGCAGTTCGTTCCAGGACTGCCTATTGCTGGTTCTCTACGTGTTCATGGTCGTTTTCGGCGGTAGGATCGCCAGATGATTGCTTCTGCGTTCTTGCGCTCATATATGCCAAAGGGGAACCTTCCGGCGTACCAAGAGCACGTTGGCCCCACCCGGGCTTTCATACGTGGCGATGAGCATTTTCTGTGGCGCGAACCGGTGGTTGATGACGCATTTGAGGTCATCTGGGGTGACGAAACCTATGTGTGTCCGCGTCATTCGCGGCTTCGCATGCTTGAGGGAGTGCTTGCATTCAACAATGCTTTCCCAGGCGCCGGGTTGATTCCGGAGCCGCAAGTAATAAACGCCAGTGCGCAACTCGAAGAGCTGAGAAGTCAAGCATCGTCGATGAGGTCCTACATCCTGACTTCACCGTGGCATGTGCCGATTCGCTGGTTTGCCGCCTTCCTCCATGAGGAGCGAGAGCTCTATCAGCGGGATGGGGCGATGTCCGTACGGTATCGGACCTCGTTCAGTGCCGCCCAGGAACGGGTCGAACGTGCCGTTCAGATCGTCGAGGGTGCCGGTTTTGACCCGAGCGTCGTTGGACAGGTCCAGGCGCTGGCATCTTGGCTCGATGGCTTCTCCCCCGATGGGATGGTCGAGCTGGATTACGCCGCTGTTGGTGAGCTGTTCTCCGAGGCCGACCTTGTTCTCGATGAGTCTGCCGCCGATACTGCCGCCAGTCTCTTGGCCTTAGAGCAGGGAAACTTCGACGAGGCCGGAGCGTTCTACGGCAACGTGGTCCGCAGGTGGGGACGCCTGCAATCGTTGGCCTTCGCCAACTAGCGGCCGGTATACGCCGATACCGCCGGCGGCCCTCGCCGCCGGTATGCGCCGACACCGCCCACGGGTCCCGCTACGCTCGCCGCCATGGCAGATCCCACAGACTCAAGTACTGAACTTCGATCGGAGATCCGACTTCTCGGCAATCTCCTTGGCCAAACCTTGGTACGGCAGGAGGGTTCATCGCTGCTGGAACTGGTCGAAAGAGTCCGCGCTCTAGTCAAACAGGTGAGGAATGCTGAGGAGGATGGGGATCCGACCGGACCGCGCACAGAGCTTATTGAGTTGCTCAACGGACTGGATCTCAAGACGATTATCTCCCTGGTCAGAGCTTTCACGACCTACTTCTACCTGGCCAACGTCGCCGAGCAAACTCACCGCCTCGACCACGAAGCAGCCAGACGAGGTCAGCACCACGGGCTACTCGCCGGGACTATCGACCGTGTGATGGCTGACCCCGACGCACTGGCGGTCATGCAGGAAGTGGTCGATCGGCTGGATGTTCGCCCGGTGTTCACCGCACATCCCACCGAGGCGGCACGGAGGTCGATTCGAACCAAGATCGTGCGCCTGGCGGAGCTTCTCGAGGAGCGTGCCGATCCCCGCATCAGTAGTTCTGCGCTGGCGCGCACTGAGCGATATATCGCGGAGTTGATCGACCTCATTTGGCAGACCGACGAGCTGCGCAGGGAACGGCCAACACCAATCGACGAAGCCCGGACCGTGCTCGACTACTTCGATGAGATCTTTCGTGATGTGGCCCCTGACCTGTTTGATGAGTTGGAGTTCCAGCTGGAGCGGGCTGGCGCAACTATGGCTTTGGAGGCTCGACCTCTTCACTTTGGGACCTGGGTTGGCGGGGATCGTGACGGCAATCCGTCGGTAACCGCCGCGACGACGCTGGCTGTACTCGAGGCACAACACGAGCATGCGCTCCGCGAGCTCATAGCTGCTGTGGAGGAGCTATCTACGGAGTTGAGTTCGTCGGAGAAGCTTGTCGCCATCAGTGACGAGCTCGCTGACTCGTTGCATGCCGATGCCGACTTAATGCCTCAGGTTTATCAACGGTTCAGCCGTCTATCGGCTGGTGAGGCCTACCGGCAAAAGTGTGCGTACATCTATCAGCGATTGCTGAATACCAGGCAGCGGATCGGTGACGGTGCATTGCATCAGCCGGGTTATGACTACGCGTCGTCCGCTGAACTACTTGGTGAACTGGCCGTGATGCATCGCTCATTGCACCAAGCCAAGGGGGTGCTCATCGCCGAGGGCATGCTCAAGCGCCTGATCCGACGCGTTGCAGCTTTCGGATTTCATCTTGCCACCCTTGACGTTCGCGAGCATTCGACGAAACACCATGCGGCTCTGGCAGAGCTGTATGCGCTTCTTGGCGAGGATGGGTATGGCTCGCTTGATAGTGATGAGCGCCTCATCCGATTGGACTTGGAGCTTGCGGGGCGCCGTCCGTTGGCTCCGGTAGTGACTGTCCTCGAGGGGGAGCCCGAGCGCACGTTGGCGACATTCCACGGTATCCGCGAAGCGCTTGATCGTTTCGGGAGCACGGTCATCGAGAGCTACGTGATCTCGGAGACGAGGGGAGCGGACGATGTTCTTGCCGCGGTGGTGTTGGCCAGGGAAGCGGGTCTTGTCGACCTTCACTCAGGGATCGCCCGGATCGGGTTTGTTCCTCTATTCGAAACAATCGACGAGGTACGGAAGGCGGGCGTTTTGCTCGACCAGGCGCTCTCTAGCGATGCGTACCGATCTGTCGTTGCGGCACGAGGTGACATTCAGGAAGTCATGCTCGGGTACTCGGACTCGAGCAAGCACGGTGGCTTGGCCACCTCACAGTGGGAGTTGTACCGAGCCTCGCGAGAACTCCGCGATGCGGCGCATCGTTACGGCGTCGAACTTCGTTTGTTCCACGGCCGGGGTGGCACGGTCGGTCGTGGTGGCGGTCCCACCGGTGAGGCGATCATGGCCCAGCCGTGGGGGACAATCGATGGCCGGATCAAGATCACAGAACAAGGCGAGGTTATCGCCGACAAATACGGCCTACCGGAGCTAGCTGCCACCAACCTGGAGGTTCAGCTTGCCGCGACCCTGGAAGCATCTCTGCTGCACCGCAGCTCCCGGCAGCCCGACTCGGTTCTGGACAACTGGGACCAGGTGATGGATACGTTGAGCGAGGCTGCTTACCGCAAGTATCGGTCCTTGATCGACACTCCTGGGATGGTCGAGTATTTCCTCACATCCACGCCGGTGGAGGAGCTGGGGGCGATGAACATCGGCTCCCGCCCTGCCCGCCGCCCTGGTGGTGGCGGAGACAACGTGGGCCTCGATGGTCTCCGTGCGATTCCGTGGGTGTTTGGGTGGACTCAGTCGCGACAGGTCGTTCCTGGGTGGTTTGGGGTCGGTACCGGGTTGGCGGCTGCCCGTGCCGCCGGAGGTGCGGAGGTGTCCGCGTCGATGTATCGGGAATGGTCATTCTTCCGGGCTTTCATTTCGAATGTCGAGATGACCTTGTCGAAGACCGACCTGACTGTGGCTGCTCACTATGTTGACTCGCTGGTTGCGCCTGCCCACAGACACGTCTTCGACCTAGTCAAGGCCGAGTACGACCTTACGATCGCAGAGGTCTTGAGGATCACCGGTGGCGATGAGCTGCTGGATCGCTACCCGGTGCTGCAGCGAACTTTGGCGATACGTGACACATACCTCGATCCGATCAGCTACCTCCAAGTGGCGCTGCTGGAGCGGGCACGATCAGGTGGGGAGCAAGATCCCGATCTACGTCGCGCACTGCTGCTGACGGTGAATGGTCTGGCCGCAGGTCTGCGCAACACCGGCTGATGGGTTGCCGCCTCAGTCGGCGGCAGATCTCCACGCCTTGCGCAACTTTGTCTTCGACCCGGACTGCAGGATTGCGCCGCGGTAGATACGGCCACCAAGCTTGATAAGCAACGCCGTCGTGGCCACGATCAGTGCCACTGAAATCAGTACATGCCCCAGTGGAACGTCTCCGGTCGTCGATCGGACCGCCATGACCATTGGCGACCACAACGGTATGAACGATGAGACCTCTGTAATCCAGCTATCTGGTTCGAGGACAGCCATCTGTCCAAAGAAGAAGCCGGGCAAGATGAGCAGCACGGGGAGCATTGCAACGCCTTGCATGTCCTCCTGGCGGGAGATGGTTGCGCCCAACGCCCCGTACATGAAGCTATAGAACGTGTAGCCGAGCAGATACCACATGATCAGCAGCCCGAGCGTCTCGACACCCAGCCCGGTGAGGTCGACATCGGCGACGTCCACAATTGAGAGTGTGATCAGGATCGCTCCTCCAAGTACCAGGATCTGAAGCAGGCCGAGCAATCCGATTCCCATGACCTTGCCAATGAGGACTTGCGTCGGCTTGACCCTGGAGAGAACCACCTCAACGACCCTGGTTTGCTTCTCTTCCATGACGCCCATCATCACGAATTGCCCGAACATCAGGATGGAGATATACAGAATCATCAACCCGACAATGGCTGCAGCCTCGCGCGCCTGGTCCTCATCGGTCTCTGCCGGTTCGATCGTGCGCTCATCGAACGACACTGGGAACAACAATTCGCCAACTTCGGCTTGCGTCAGCCCGAGTTCGCCAGCGACGACCTGTCGTTGCGCGGTGGCGACCCCGCCGGTAATGGCCGCAGAGAGGCGGAGCGACGACTCCTCGCGGAAGATGATCTCTGTGGTGCCGTTGAGGGATGCATCGATGACCCCGTCGACGATTGCCTGCTCTGCTGCCGCCAGGTCGGGGTACGTTTCGAGTTGGATGTCGATGTCGAGGAGGTCGGCCTGTTGCTCGATGGCGGCGATGGAGCCAGTCGGAAGCTCGCCGACGAGGGCAACCTTGGTCGGGTCGGAATCATTATCGATGAGCTGTGACAGCGGAATGATTATGAACACGATGCCGACGGTAAGCGCCATCGACATGAGGAAAGCTTTGCTCTTGGCTCGTTGCAGGAAGTCGCGCCGGGCGAGTTCGAAGATCTGGCGGGCAGGGCTCATCGCACCACCGCTTCCAGGAAGAGATCGGTGAGGTTGGGCGGTTCGAAGGAGAACCGAGTTACCTCGCCATCGTGGCGGGCCTGTTCGAGGATGGTGCCGATGTCGGCGTTTCGATCGAGAACGTAGCGGTGTTTCCCCTTGGACCCCGAGACAGGAATGTCCCCCACTTGGGCGGTCCAAGGCAGCCCATCGACATCTACCTCGAGGAAACGGACGGGGGAGGAGCGGCGCAGCTCGGTGACTTCACCGTTGAGCACCGAACGGCCGTGATCGATGATCACGACGTCCTGGCACACATCGGCGACCAGGTCGAGTTGGTGGCTCGAGAAGAGGATTGCCATGCCACGGTCCGCAAGGCGGCGCAGCGCTTCGGCCATAGTTTCAATGCCAATGGGGTCAAGGCCGGCAAATGGTTCGTCGAGGACTGCCACCAGCGGGTCATGGACAAGGGCACACGCCAGTTGGACACGTTGCTGGTTGCCGTGCGATAGCTCTTCGATTTTTGCTGTCGCCCGATCCGCGAGATCGAACTCGGCAAGCCAGCGACCGGCGGCACGGGCTGCCTCCCTTCGGTCGAGGCCGGACAGTCGTGCGAAGTAGGCGATCTGTTCTCCGGCTCTCATCTTGGAGTACAGGCCACGCTCTTCTGGCATATACCCGAATCGCAGTTGGGTAGCCGCGTCGATCGGGGCGTTGTCCCAGGCCACATGTCCGGAGTCGGGGCGGATGAGACCAAAGACATATCTCATTGCGGTGGTCTTGCCTGCACCGTTCGGTCCGAGGAAACCAAGGATCCGACCAGGGTGGACGGCGAAGCTCAGCCCGTCTAGGGCGACGACATCATCGAAGCGCTTTTTGAGGTCAACAAATTCGAGCAAGGTCCGCCTCCGGCTGCCATCTGATCCAGTAACCGAGGATACCGCGCGCACGAAATCCCTTGACCCTCACGTTACGTGAGGGTGTACCGTCAGGGCCATGAATGATGTGTTGACGGTTGGGGCAGTGTCCAGGCTTGCCGGGGTGACGGTCCGGACCTTGCACCACTATGACGAACTTGGTCTTGTCGTCCCGGCGGGTCGAAGCGACTCCGGCTATCGCACTTATGGGCCTGCCGAGGTCGAACGACTCCAGGAAGTGCTCTTTTTCCGGGAGTTGGGTTTCCCGCTTGATCAGATCAAATCGATGATGGAGAACCGAACGTACACCCGGATTTCGGCGCTGCAACAGCAACGCCAGCTATTGGAGCAGCAGACGGAGCGTCTGCTGACGATGATCGATGCGGTGGACCGTGCGGTCCTGGCGGAAAGAACAGGTTTGAAGATGTCAAGCGAAGAGATACTCGAGGGCTTTGGCGACTTCGATCCAAAGGAGCACGAGGAAGAAGCAAAACAACGTTGGGGCGAGTCTGATGCCTACAAGCAGTCGGCGCAGCGGACCGCCCGCTACACCAAGCAGGACTGGGAGAACATCAAGTCCGAGGCGGATGCAATCAACCAGAAGTTCTTGGCTCTGATGGCCGAGGGCGCCCCAGCAACCGATCCCGCGGCTTTGGCCGTTGCCGAGGAGCATCGCGCTCACATCACACGCTGGTTCTATGATTGTTCCATCGAGATCCACGAAGGTCTTGGCCAGATGTATGTGGCCGATGAGCGGTTCCGCAACAACATCAACAAGGCAGGCGAGGGTTTTGCCGAGTACATGTCCGCAGCGATCGCGGTCAACGCGACTCAAGTGCGGTGAAGCGATCTTCCATTGGGGATGCGGGGTCCGGAGCTACCACCGGGAAACGGCTGCCCGCTGCGCAGCTTGGGAGTTCCGCACAGCAGAACTCCTAAGCCAAGGTACCGCAAGCGGCACCCAATTAGGGTGCAGGGATGACCGCAACCGTTCAACTGTTTGTCACCTGTCTTGTCAATAGCCTGTACCCAAATGTGGGGAAGGCCACGGTGACGCTGTTGGAGCGGGCCGGCTACCAAGTTGAGTTCCCGCTCAATCAGACCTGTTGCGGGCAGCCGGCTTTCAACGGGGGCTTCGAGAACGAATCCAGAGATCAAGCAAAACAGACGCTCGACGTGCTCGATGCGACTGAGGGTCCGATCGTGGTCCCGTCGGGATCGTGCGCCGCGATGATGATCCACCACACCCCTGAGTTGATGGAAGGGGATGCGGAGTACGAGGCAAAGGCGCAGCGCGTCGCCTCCCGTACGCGCGAGCTAACTCAGTTTCTTGTTGATGATGCGGGTCTTGACCTCGACGGTGGCAACTGTGACGACTGCACCACGACCTATCACGCTTCATGTCACGGGCTGCGGTGGCTCAAGGTGCTCGACCAACCAAAGAAGCTGCTTGATGACGCCGGAGTCGATCGTGTCGCCATGGACGGCGAGGACGAGTGTTGTGGCTTTGGCGGATTGTTCTCGGTGAAGATGCCCGAGATCTCGACCGCCATGATGGACACCAAGATCAAGTACATCGAACAAAGCGGAGCAGACGTTGTCGTAGGCGTGGATGTCGGCTGTCTTATGCATATTGGCGGCGGGCTCAAGCGTCGCGGTAGTCCGATAACCGCCAAGCACATCGCCGAAGTACTTGTTGAGGATCTCTCATGACCTTGGAGTCAGTGACCTTCCGGGGTCGGGTCCAGGATGCATTTGCAGAGGGCGTTCCGATCGCCATCGACTCGGGAGCACGCGGCCACTACGAGGGTCGAGTCCGGGCCTCAGATGCGTTCCCGCAGATGGAAGGAATGCGCGACCGGGCTCGGCTGATTAGAGCCGAGACCCTGGGCAAGCTCGACTTCTACCTGGACC
The DNA here is from genome assembly GCA_033791245.1 of Acidimicrobiia bacterium. Taxonomy (GTDB): domain Bacteria; phylum Actinomycetota; class Acidimicrobiia; order Spongiisociales; family UBA5794; genus JAAETI01. Next base: position 11,033 of record JASJHC010000368.1, read on the forward strand.
AGTTCGCCGACTCGGTTGAGAGCCGCGGTGGTTCGGTGTTCTTCGCCGCCGACGCCGCAGAGGCGAACGACTACATCGTGCGGCTCGCCGAGTCCGAGCAGGTGAGCCGCATCGTCAAAGTCAAGTCCATGGTCACCGAGGAGATGCATCTCAACGACGCTTTCGAACAAGCAGGGATTGAGGTTGTTGAGACCGATCTTGGCGAGTTCATCATCCAGCTGGCCGGGGAGACTCCCTCTCACATCATTGCGCCGGTGCTCCACAAGAACCGGTATGACGTTGGCGAACTGTTCGCAGCTGAACTGGATGTGGAGTACACCCACGAGCCGTCTGAACTAAATGACATCGCCCGTACCTACCTGCGAGAACGCTTCCTGACGGCCGAGATGGGTATCAGCGGGGCCAACTTTGGCGTTGCCGAGGACGGAGCTATTGCTCTCGTAACCAACGAAGGCAACGGCAGGATTTCGACGACGGTCCCACGAATCCATGTCGCCGTCATGGGTATGGAACGGCTGGTGCGCAATCGTGCCGATTTGGCCGTGATGTTTGAGGTGCTGGCGCGCTCAGCCACGGGGCAGAAGCTATCGGTGTATTCGAACATCGTCTCAGGGCCGCGCCGTTCCGGTGAGCCCGACGGACCCGATCAGTTCCATGTTGTGATCGTTGACAACGGGCGTAGCGCCACCCTTGGCTCTGCCGTTGCCGAGATCTTGTATTGCATCAGATGTGGAGCTTGTCTCAACGCTTGTCCGGTGTATCGCCATGTTGGTGGTCATGCATATGACTCGGTGTACCCGGGTCCTATTGGCAAGGTGGTCACACCGTCACTGTTTGGTCTCGAGCAGTGGCACGAGTTGCCTGCGGCGTCGTCTTTGTGCGGTGCATGTGAAGAGGTATGCCCGGTGCGCATTCAGATTCCCAAGCTCCTAGTCGAGCTGCGCAAACAGAGCACAGACCATATGCCCTGGGCGCTCCGCACCGGGATCGTCTGGTACGCCCGCATCTCGACCCGACCCGTGCTCTTCCGGTTTGTAACCCGCATGGGTGGTCTGGCAGGTCGAGTACTCGGTCGCAAGGGATGGCTACGTCGCATCCCGTGGGTTCTCACCGGCTGGACCGACAAAAGGGAGTTGCCCGCGCCGGCCCCGGAGACGTTCAATGATTGGTGGAGGAAACGTGGAGCGTAAGCAATTCCTCGGTCGGGTGAAGTCGGCGCTTCGTGGCGCCAGACTTCCCGATGTCAGCGGTCCCGGCGCAGCTCCCGCCATTGTCTTTGACGACCCAGTCGCCCGTTTTGTGGTCGAGGCGGAGGCGGTTGCCAGCGATGTGGTCCGGGTTTCCGATGCCGCAGCCGCTCTGGATGCGCTGGCTGCGGTCTTCGAATTGGCGGGGACTTCGGAGTTCCTTGCCTGGGATGGCTTGGACGAGATCCTTCCTGGTTGGGACGGCTGGGTCGAGGAGTCAGGTATGACCCGCGTCGATGCGTCAATCGGCGCCGATCAACAACAGCGCCACGACGACAATGCCAGGGTCGGCGGTGTCTCCGTTGGCGTTACAACGGCTGATTGGGCTGTCGCTTCATCGGGCTCGCTTGTTCTTAGCCACGGTCCCGGGCGGCCACGGTCGGCTTCGTTGCTGGTCGAACATCACGTGGCCATGCTGCCGGCGAATCGTGTTGTGAATTCGCTTGCGGAGGCCCTAGGCAAGACCAGCTGGGACGACAACTCGAACATCGCTGTTATCACCGGCCCGAGCCGGACCGGTGATATTGAATCGATCCTGACAATCGGTGTCCACGGCCCGCGCCGGGTCCACATAGTCGTCCTGGATTGAATCCAGCTACTCGATTTCGGCAGCGACCAAGGTCCCGTCGACTATCTCTCCGGAGATGGTCGCCGCATAGTCGGTCCAAGTGACGGAGCCTTCAGTCTGAAGATCGCCAGGATCAATCTGATCGATGCTGGTCAGTGCAATATTCGCCCCACCACACTGTGGGGGAAAGGACTCGGCCAAGGCTTCACAAAGGCGATACTGACCGCCGGTATCGACCAGAAACCCGGTCACTACGGCTGGCCCGTTCGTGCCGATGGCGTCGACAACGGGTACCGCGACCATTGATTTGTCATCATTCGCAAGCGGCAGATCAGTCGGTTCTCCGCCCGGCGTGTCATCACCGCAGTCGGGCTCCCCAGCCAGACAGGTGGCGGCGTCGATCGCTGGATCGGTGCCGTCGTTGACAGGCAGCGCCCCCGCATCGTCTTCGCCACCGCCACAGGCAGTTGCGACCAGTGCGAGACTGGTTACGAATAGTGCAAGTTTCTTCATTGAGGTCCGTCCCTTTTTCGTTCTATGACGGTCTGACGGCCCGAGATGGCTTCCGGGTTCCCGGTCTCCTAAATGGATTGATACCACCCACGATTGCCATTTGCTTGCCAAGAACGGTGGCGAACTGCCTTTCCATGGTGTCCCTTTCTGTTACTTGCGAGCGTGCCGTGCCGGGTTAGGCGCTGACAGATGCATCGCGTCGAGTCGTCAACCAAGCTCCGAGCAGGATGAGTGCGATTCCAAGACCTCCGGCGGTTGTGACGGTCTCGTTGCGGAGCACCACGCCAAAGACCAAAGCAACGACCGGCATTAGATAGATGGCGACGGCACCTCGAGTTGCCCCCATCCGCCCAACCAGTGTCGCCATCGCGATGTAGGCAATGCCGGTCCCCAGCAGGCCCAGGGAGGTAACCGCGGCAACTGACGAAAGCTGCACCGGCTCGGTCGGAGCCATCGCGATGGCGATCGGGATGGTGACAATGGCGGCGACACCAACTGAGCGCAGCAGCACTGGAAGCGCCCCGTAGCGCTGCTGCAGTGGGACGGCGATGTTCATGGCGAAACCTTCGAGCAACGATGCGATCAGCATCAAGACGACACCGCCGAATTGAGTCCCGCTGCTGTCGCCGCGCAGCGAGATCAAGAACACTCCAGTGAATCCAACGGCAAGACCGACAAGCTGGATGCGGCCCGGTGCCTTCCTGAGCATGATCGCGGCGAGCAATGCGGCGAACAGTGGCACCGCTCCATTGATCATGGCGGCGATGGATGACGCGATCCACTGCTGAGCGGTTGGTATCAGCAGAAGCGGAATCGCCATCCAGATGACGCCAAGAAAGGCGACTGTTGGCCAGTCGGAGCGATCGATCGGACGACGGGCCGGGGCAAACGAAACCAGAACCGCAAACCCGAGGACGAGGCGGCTTGCCGTGATTACGGGCGGCCGAAACGACTCGAGCGCCTCTGCCACGAAGACGAACGAAGATCCCCAGATGAGAGCGGTTGCCCCAAGCAAGCTCCACTCGAAGGCGCCGTACGCATGGCGGCGGCTCCCGTCGGCGGTGCTCAGGCGTGGCGACACCCGTGGCCCGGCTAGTCGGTGGCGACGCCGAGTGCGGCGAGGTCGCTGGCTAGCTGCTCTGGGCTGATGAAATGAATCCCGGCGAAACCGAGTTGTCGGGCGGCCTCGATGTTTTTCATGCTGTCGTCGATAAACACGCACTCGTAGGCGTTGCGACCGATTCTGTCGAGGAGGATTTCGTAGATGTCGGGATCGGGTTTGATGACCTTTTCCTCACCGGAGACCACGATGTGTTCAAACCAGCTCAGGAATTCGTAACGAGCGAGTGCGATGGGGAAAGTCTCGCTCGACCAATTGGTGAGTGCGTGGAGTTCGTGACCGGTCGCCTTGAGCCTGGCGAGGATTGCCACGGTCCCTTCGATGGGTCCTTTGAGCATCTCGATCCAACGTTGTTGGTAGAGCTCTATCAAGTGGGCGTACTCGGGGTGCTCGTCGCTGAGATTGGCGACCCCTTCCGCCCAGGGCAAGCCGGCGTCATGTTGGCTGTTCCATTTGAGTGTGGCGATTTCGGTGAGGAAGTGCTCCATCTCAGTCTCGTCGTCGAAGACCGAGCGATACATGTGGCGCGGATCCCAGTCGATGAGCACACCACCGAGGTCAAAAACTATCGCCTTGATGTCGGGTGAGGTTGGAGTCATGGGAGCACTCTAGGTGCCCTATCGCCTGTCGATTGTGTCGCTCTGATTCGATGGGTATGAGCGGTTGGTGCCCGGACTCTTGGCTGCATCGCTGGTTGGGTGCGAGGACTCGGTCGGCTATTGATGTGTGGAGCTCGAATCGCTCAGATCTCGACGCGGTTGTAATTTGGAGGTGCCGAAGTTAGGGTGAACAGATGAACGTTGTTCGTACAGATGTTCACCCAGATACGGTCGGGATTCCACCCGGCATCTCTGAGACCGACTATCGCTTGTGTGTGAGAGCGGCAATGCTCTACTACCAGGCTGGCTTGACGCAGAGTGAAATTGGCGACCGCCTTGGCTACTCCCGGATCAAGATCAATCGGGTTCTGGGTCTAGCCAGGACACACGGCATCCTCGAAATCAAGGTCAACGTTCCTTCCGGCTGGCATGTCGAGATCGAGACTGAATTGATCCGGCTGTACGGTCTGCGCGACGTCGTGGTTGTCTCCGCCGATCAGTCGGATCGGTCTCTTGAATCGGTCCTGGCGGAAGGCGCGGCCCAGTTTCTTACCGAACATCTCGAGCCCGGAATTCGCATCGGGTTGGGCATTGGCCGCACGATCGCCCATCTCCCGGAGCGTTTCCGACCGGAGCGACATGTCGACTGCACATTCATCGAATTGATCGGCGCCGCCTACAACCGCGACTGGGCCAGGTTTGACGTGACCTCACAGATGGCCGAATTGGCTGGCGGCACCCGAGACGCTCTGCAGGTACCCGGATTCATCAGCGATCCGGATCTTGGATCGAGGCTCGCCCAAGAACCATCGATTGCCGGAACTCTGGATCGGGCGCGTCAGTCTGAGATCATGGTGCAAAGCGTTGGCCCCGTCGACACCAGCGCCATTCTCTTTCAATACGGTGTGCTGACCGCCGATGATCTGACTGACTTGCGCGAGCGGGGAGCGGTTGGCGACGCCCTCGGCTACTACTTCGATATTGATGGCAATCACGTTACGTCACGCACCGACTCGAATCTGATCGGTATCAACCTCGAAGACGTCCGCAAGGTTCCGTGGAGCGTGCTTGTTGCTGGCGGGTTGGCGAAGCTGCCATCCATCATCGGTGGGTTACGCGGGGGTTACTTCAACACGCTGGTGACTGACGACGCGACGGCCCTTGCGCTGTTGGACGCTTATGACGGGGATGATCGATGACAGTTCCGAGCATGCCATCGAGCAAGAACAGTTCAGCAAGGCGCGTCGGAATCGAGATCTTCTACTTCATGGACAAATGGCTTGACGACCAGGCCGCTTACTTCGTCCAGGCCAAGGACTGTGGCTACGACGGAGTTGAGATCTCGTTGATGCCCCATGTCCTCGACAACCCCGAACGCGTCCAAACCGAAGCCGAACGGCTCGACCTAGCGATCATTTGCAGCACCGGGCTGGGCCCCGAGACAGACGTATCGCATCCCGACGCCGCGATTCGCCGCGCCGGCATCGAGTACTTGAAGCGTTGTCTCGAAACTGCAAGCAATCTGCGCAGCCCAATACTTGGCGGAGTCACCTATGCGCCGTGGTTTGGGTTCCCCGATGACGATCTGGAAGCCAGACGAGAGCGATCCGCAACGTCGCTACGAGAGGTGGCACAAGCTGCCGATGCGGTTGGCGTCGATGTCTGTGTTGAGATTCTCAACAGGTTTGAGTCCTTCATGTTCAACACTGTTGCCGAAGCCAATACTTACCTCGACCGCGTTGATCATCCGTCCGTGAAGATCGAACTCGACACCTTTCACATGAACGTCGAAGAGCCCGACCTGGCTGCCGCAATCCGCGGAGCCGGTGCCCGTCTTGGCTACTTCCAGGTGGCAGCCAGCAATCGCTCGATGCCGGGCAAAGGCCACATCGACTGGAACGGCCTGTCGACCGCCCTCGACGACATCGCCTACCAGGGCTGGGTTGTCGTAGAGACGTTCCCCAACCCGAACGTAGAGACCGGTCGGACGACTCATGCCTTCCGACCCTTGGTCGATGACCTGCTCGAAGAAGCTGCCGAAGCTGCACTGTTTGTCCGCTCGCATTTTGGAGAGGTGAAATAGCTGTGCGAACCACAAAGATGATCAACGATCCCGCGGCGATTGTCCCCGAAATGCTCGAGGGTTTTGCCGCTGCCTATTCCGAGACCATCCGCTACGAGGATGGATTGATCTTGCGGGCCGATCCCAAGAAATCTGGCAAGGTCGGATTGGTCATCGGCAACGGTTCCGGTCACGAACCCGCCATGATCGGCTGGGTGGGGCCCGGTCTTTTCGATGTGAATGTGCCCGGACCCATCTTCACTGCGCCAGGGCCCTCCAAGCTCGTCAGTGGAATCAAAGCCGCTGACCGTGGAGCAGGCGTTCTGGTGTGTGTGTCGAATCACTCCGGCGACGTACTCAACGCTGAGATGGCCCTCGAAGACATAGAAGACGAGGGCTTACTTGATGTCGAGACGGTGATTCTTTACGACGATGTCGCCTCAGCGCCAAAGGGCAATGAGGAAGAGCGTCGTGGGTCCGCTGGCTTGTTCTTTGTGTGGAAGATCCTCGGCGCATATGCCGAAACCGGAGCATCACTTCAGGAGTGCAAGGCCATGGCAGAGCGTGTGCGTGACAACACCCGGACCCTGTCGGCGACGCTTGGCAACTGTGCCCACCCCGTAACTGGCGAAGCTATCGGCGAGATCGCTGACGGCGAGATGGCGGTTGGCGT
>JASJHC010000369.1:0-9137 GCA_033791245.1 Acidimicrobiia bacterium
AAGGGCCTCTCTGGGGGGCGGATCATCATCGAGGCGGCGCCACAAGGAATAACGGTTCCGCGCGAGAACATCATCCTCGGCAACACCGTGCTTTATGGAGCCATCTCCGGCGACTGCTACTTAAATGGCGGTGCCGGCGAACGGTTTGCCGTTCGCAACTCGGGAGCGATTGCTGTCGTGGAACGGGTTGGCGACCATGGTTGCGAATACATGACCGGTGGCTGTGTCATCGTGATTGGAAAAGCGGGGCGCAACTTTGGAGCTGGGATGAGCGGTGGAATCGCATATGTGATCGACGACGCTGGCGACTTCGAGCAACGGGTCAATCGACAGATGGTGGAGATTGAGAGGCTCGGCACCAATGATGGGAGCCCCCTCGGCGCCACCAACGACCCGACACCCGACGAGCTTCTGGCAGATCCGCTGCGCTATGACGTATGGCGGCTGCGGACGCTCATCGAGAGACATGAGCGCCTCACCAACAGTTCCAGGGCAGAGGAGATCCTCGACAACTTTGACAGTTATCTGCCGCGTTTCTACAAGGTGGTCCCCATCGAGTTCCGCAAGGCGCTCGTGCAATCAAGCCCAGCCGCGATCGGGAGTGCGTGATGGGGTCTCCAACCGGCTTCCGGCGTATTGAGCGTCAAGAACGTGGCTATCTGCCTGTCGAGGAGCGAAAGAACAACTACAGGGAGTTCTCGATTCCGCTGACGGACGAGGCGGTGTCGGCACAGGGTGCTCGCTGTATCGACTGCGGTGTTCCGTATTGTCACTTTGGGTGCCCGGTGGACAACATAATTCCCGACTGGAATGACCTCGTCTACCGCGACAACTGGCGTGAGGCCATCGATGTATTGCACTCGACCAACAACTTCCCCGAGTTCACAGGGCGGGTGTGTCCCGCACCGTGTGAAGAAGCATGCACGCTGAATCTGCAGGACTCGCCGGTGACCATCAAGACAATCGAGTATTCGATTATCGAGAAGGCATGGCAAAACCGGTGGATCGAACCAAAGATCCCGGGCCGTCGCACCGACAAGAGGGTGGCGATTGTCGGATCCGGTCCCTCGGGTTTGGCTGCGGCACAACAACTGGCTCGGGCCGGCCATCAAGTCAAGGTGTTCGAGAAGAACGCCAAGATTGGCGGCCTGCTCCGCTACGGCATCCCCGATTTCAAGATGGCTAAGACTGTCATCGATCATCGTCTTGCGCAGATGCAGGCCGAAGGTGTCGAGTTCCGGGTCAACAGCCATGTCGGTGTCAACGTGCCGGTGGCGAGGCTGACCGCCGACTTCGACGCTGTGGTGTTGGCTGCGGGCTGCGAGACCCCTCGTGATTTGTCTGTGCCCGGACGTGACCTCGATGGCGTGCATTTCGCCATGCCGTTTTTGGCGCAGCAGAACAGACGGGTCGGCCAAGAATCGATCGGTTCGGGTCCACCAATCTCGGCGGAGGGCAAGCACGTTGTTGTCATCGGCGGTGGTGACACCGGGGCGGACTGCGTTGGGACTTCCACACGGCAGGGGGCTGCCTCAGTCACGCAACTCGAGTTGCTACCCAAGCCGCCCGATGCTGCCGACAAGCTCCTCACCTGGCCCAACTGGCCGTCGAAGCTGCGGACCTCGACATCGCATGACGAAGGGTGCGAGCGTCTTTGGGCAGTCTCCACGTCACGGTTTGAGGGCAGCGAGGGCAAGGTCACGAAATTGCACGGTGTTGCGGTCGACTGGAAACAGATCGATGGACGTTGGGAGATGTCTGAGGTTCCGGGAAGCGAGTTTGAGCTGCAGGCCGACCTCGTTCTTCTTGCCATGGGCTTTGTCAGCCCGGTCCACGATGGCCTTGTCGCTGAGCTCGCCGTCGAGCTCGATCAGCGTGGCAACGTCGCGGCGACCACAGAAGACTACGCAACTACCGTTCCGGGCGTCTTCGCCGCCGGTGACATGCGACGCGGCCAATCGCTTGTGGTCTGGGCCATCAAAGAGGGACGCCAGTGTGCCCGTGCGGTCGATGAGTTCCTGATGGGAAGCAGCGACCTTCCCCGCTGACGTCTTCGAGAGGTTCTTCTTTTGGCGACAATGGTCTGCGAGGAAGGGATTGTTATATGGGCAAATTTCTGTTCCGGCTGTTCACCGCATACACGCAAAGCTGTACAAGATGACCGGCGGCCGATTCTTTGGCGGTGGCGACAATGGCTCGGTGCCGGTGCTGACCCACCGGGGAGCCAAGAGTGGCAAGGTGCGTGACACGCCGCTGATGTTTGTCCGTGACGAGAGCGACTATCTCATTATTGCCTCGGCAGGTGGCGACGTACACAACCCCGGTTGCTATCACAACCTGCTGGCCAATCCCGATACGACTATCAACGTGAGTGGTGAAGCGATCCAGGTGACGGCTCGAGACGCCGGGCCGCCACGTGACGAGTTGTGGGCCAAGGTTGTCGCCACCGACCCCCGCTTTGGAAACTATGAGTCAAAGACCGAGCGGGTTATTCCCGTGGTGATCCTGGAACCGCGTTAGACCGGGTTGGACAAGCGTAGCGCCGACTGTTTGCCGGGTACCCAAGCACATTGCCTCCGCTAGCGGACACTCAGCGTACGAAATCCGCAGCGTCGTGTTTAGTCCCGTTTAGAGGCCAGCGGCGAAGTCGACGACCAGTTCAGAAGCATTGCCGACAACCGGGTCGCCATGACCGAACGCAATGGTGTCGAAAGTCAGCTCGGCAAGCTTCTTTATGGACTCATTGGCTGTCGCCATGTCCGGGGTGAAGTTGGGGTTGGCGCCGGCGACGCCGCTGTTACTTCCGTTCATCGCATCGCCGACAATGGCGAGGCCCCCAGCTCGGTCGAATACGGAGATGTGGCCCGGAGTGTGTCCCGGGGTCGCAATGATCTCGAGATCGAACACTGAATCGCCATCGCCGACGGGAACGAGGTCCCGCGGCGAGGAGATCTGCGGAATGTCTGGGGCCCCTGCGTACCCGGTTGCGTCTGGCGCCAAGTTCATCACCGCGGGCAGGCTTCCTTGATGATCCCGATGCAGATGAGTCACGATGACGTGTGCGACGTCGCTCCACCCGAGGTCAAGGGTCCCCAGGCTGGCTTTGATGGCATCTTCGCTCCCCGGATTGCCCGTGTCGACCACAACGGCTTCGCCTCTTCTGGCAAGCACGTATGCGGACACCGATCCGAGGCTGACCCTCTCCCAAGCAAAGGCGGTGGGCACGATCGGTGAGGTGGTCGCGGGCGACGTCGTTGCCGGAGATGTAGTTACCGGATTGGTCGATCCGGTGAGGGCTGCGGTGCTTGCGGTGGGGTCGGTCTCGTCGGTGCTACAGGCAACCGCAGTCAGGCCAAACACGGCGACGGCGAGGGTGCCCTTCCCTAGATCCATCATGAACGCACGTCGTGTCACGTCGTTGCCCACATCGTTCTCCCTCCGAGCTGATCTTTGGAAGCGTACCCCGCCTCTTGGCCAACTTTGACGGCGTAACGTGTGGCTATGGCTGACCCACCGATTCTGAAGGACTTCATCGATCGCCCCTCGGTGATGGGCATTGCGACCGCTGTCGCCACGGTCGCCCCCCGCTTCGACACAGACGAGATGATGGCCGCGGTATTTGATGATCAGTGGGGTGAGCTGGCGCTCAAGCAGCGGATCCGTCACATTGCGGTCACGATACGGTCGTTACTACCCGGCGATTACCCGGAGGTGCTTGTCGTGATGAGGGAAGCGGGAAAGCTTGTCGAAGCCGGGACGATGACGGTGTGGTGCTTCAACGACTTTGTGGAGGAGTTCGGTGTTGACGACCCAGATCTGTCGATCCCCGCGTTAGAGCAGTTCACCAAGCTGGCATCGGCCGAGTTTGCGGTCAGGCCGTTCATCAGACGCTATCCGGAGCGGATGGCCGACCAGATGTTGACATGGGCGAGCAGCGATGATGCCGACGTGCGGCGGCTGGCCAGTGAGGGGTTCCGACCGCGGTTGCCGTGGGGAATGGGTATCCCCGCGCTGAAGAGCAATCCGCGGCCAATACTGCCAGTGCTTACCGCTCTCTATCGAGATTCGTCGGAGGTGGTGCGCCGCAGTGTTGCCAACAACCTGAATGACATCAGCAAGGACCATCCGGATTTGGTGGTCGAGGTGTTGTCAGGATGGGATGACGGCTCCGCTGCCACTAGAGCCTTGACCAAGCATGCGTTGCGGACGCTGCTGAAGGTGGGTCACACCGGGGCGATGGCACTGCTCGGGTTCTCCGACAAGCCGAGCGTCGCTGTCGACGGGCTTGCGGTCACTCCCTCACTAGCTCCAGTTGGCAGCAGCGTGACCGCCGAGTTTGCCGTGCGCTCCACCGGGTCGACGGGCCAGTCGTTGATGATTGACTACGCCGTCGTGTTCCAGAACATCTCCAGAACCGGCTCGCGGAAAGTCTTCAAGGGCAAGGTGGTTGACCTTGGCGTTGCGGAAGCGATCACCATGAGCAGAAAGATCAGCCTGAAGCAGATGACTACTCGGCGGATCGTTCCCGGGCCTCACTTGGTTGAGGTCCAGGTGAATGGTGAGGTCGTCGCTTCGGTCGGCTTTGATGTGACCGATTGACCGGTCCACCCGCGACTTCGATCGCATTGCGGATATCAACTGCGATGACTTCGTGGCGGCTGCCTTCAACGCTGAGGTTTTGTCCCGATTCCGGATAGGAGGGGAAAAGGCTGATCTGACCTAGGCGGTACTCGTGGCTCTTCACCTTGTAGGCCGATCCGGTTGGGATGGCGGGAGCCCCGTGCTTACGGACGGCGATCTCATTGAGGGCCTTGATGGCTGTGTTGCCCATGAGAAGGATCGACTTGAGATTGGGGAGCATGTCGATCTCGTTCTCAAGCATGCGAGAACAGTTCGCGATGGTCTCCGATTTGAGGCCAAACCCGAGCTTGGGACATTTGACTGCAGTGGTCACGTACACGCCGAGACGGCGCACGTCATCGACTGTTGTTACGTCGTAGCCGGCGGCCTGGAAGGCAGCGATGGTTTCCTGGCGGATCAGAGGGTCGGTACCCGAGCCCATCGCTCCGGTCCGGTCGGCTGGGGGAGTAGCAGCGATCATCATTACCCGCACCAGCTCGCGGCGGGCCGGTAAAACCGGTGGTGTGTAGCCCGCATGGCGGACATCCAGGCATGGGAAATCGATACAGCGGATCAGGTCACCGGCCAGCATTCGCACCTCCATTGTTATAGAGGCCTTCCTACCCGTCACCAGTATGCACCGGTCCCGCACACTATGGGTAGGGATATTTTGGGCGACGTGACCGGTGACCCAGGTCAGTCGGCGGGCAGTGGGTTGGCCTCAAGCCAACGAACCAAGGCGAGTTCCATCTCGACATGGAAGTATCGATAGAACGATTCGGCGCGTTCGAGGCGGGCGGTAGCAAGCGGGCCAACGTCCTTTTGGACCTTGGCCTTGTCAAGGATGTCGATGACGTTGATTGCACCTTCGATGCGGCGTTTGCTCATCTCAACGAGAGGGTCGGTGCGTAGCCGGAAGCGATCGCGTCGATGGCCGGGGAGTGAGACCCGCTCCAGAAAACCGATCTGTTCCAGCATGCGGACCATGGTGCTGATCGAGCCGGTGCTTGCCTGGAGGAGCTCAGTGAGTTCGGACTGGGTGACGTGAGGTTGGTCGCTGAGAATGAGATACGCAAAGATCCGGCCGCCCATGCGGGGGAAACCGAACTGCTCGAAAACGAGGCTGAAGGACTCAATAGCTTCAGCAACCGAAGCCGGCAGGGTCGGAGTTGTCTTCTGATCTGAGTCAGCCATTGGGGTCCTTTCTCGATTGGGACCTTCTCCTCTATCACTAATTTCAGTCATTACTGATATGGTTGATACTGTAGTGGTATTGGGGCAGGGAGACAAGCTCTGCTTGGTGAAAGGCCAACTTATGATCGATCTCCACGCGGTATCCAAGCAATTCGGGAACGGTGTCCCGATTGTGGCCCTCGCTGATGTCGATCTCCATGTCGGTGCCGGGGAGTTCGTTGTGGTGCTCGGCCCTTCAGGGTCAGGCAAGACAACCTTGCTGAACATGATTGGTGCCCTTGACAATCCAACCGGTGGCTCCATTGTTGTCGACGGTGTCGACATATCGACAGCCAGCCGCAAGGAGCTCTTCGAGTTCCGCCGCACTTCCGTGAGTTTCATCTTCCAGAGCTTCAACATCTTCCCTGGCCTAACGGCGACCGAGAATGTTCAGTTCGGTGCCGACGTAACTGGGCGCGACGAGATTGATCCGGTGTCGGTGCTCACATCGGTTGGTCTGGGAGAGCGCGTTGACCAGTTTCCCCACGAGCTATCGGGTGGCGAGCAACAGAGGGTCGCCATTGCCAGAGCGCTGGCAACCGGCAACCCAGTGATGCTCGCCGATGAGCCAACCGGCGAGCTCGACTTTGCGACCGGCGTCCAGATTCTCGAGCTTCTCCAAAAGCAGGCAGCCGCGGGCCGGGCCGTACTTGTGGTCACTCACAACAGAGAGATATCACGGGTTGCGGATCGGGTCGTTGAGCTGAGCAGTGGTCGGATCGTGAGCGACGGCTCGCCCACCGAGGGCAAGGCTCGTCTCGAAGATCTGCATTGGTGACATCATGAAAGACTGGATTCTTCTGTTTCGCTGGTCGTGGCGAGATCTCCGCAAGTATTGGGTGAAGGTCATCGCGATCGCGTTGGTCATCGGGATCGGCACCGGGGCATATGCGGGCCTCACCAGTACCGCCAATTGGCGGCGTGAGTCGAACGTCGCCAGTGTCGAGCTACTCAACATGTACGACGCTCGGTTCCAGCTCGCCGGCGACAGCTCGGTCCAGGCTGGCCGGCTCGAAGCGGCTGCGCGAGGAATCGATCATGCCGATTGGCTGCTTGGCGTCGAAGAACGGCTCGTCCGCCCCACTCAGGTGGACGCCTCGTCGGGTACCGAGACGCTCCTAGTTCCAGGATCGATGATCGGTGTCGACATCAGCGACGGTGGGCCTGCGCTGAACGGATGGCATATCGAAACTGGTTCGGCGTTAACTGCAGCTGATGCGGGGGAGCCGGTGGTGCTGCTCGATTACGGGTTCGTTCTCCACAATGACTTGCCGCCATCCGGGTCGATAACCGTCAGCGGCGGTGAGGAACTCGCTTACGCCGGTGGCGCCCTAACGCCCGAGTACTTCATGGTCGTCCCGGAGAACACCTCAACGTTCTCGCAGGGCACTTATGTGGGTGTCTTCACCTCACTGGAGACTGCCCAACGCCTTACGGGTATGGAAGGTGCTGTAAACGACCTCATCGTCACCGTTTCCGATGAAGGTGACCGCGACGTGGTGACGACCGAAATCGAATCTGCCGTCGACGCTCTCGGAGTCGGTGTCGATGTGATGATGAAAGAGGAAGATCCCTCCTATCGGATTCTGTTCGAGGACGTCGAAAACGATCAAGAGATGTTCAGCATCTTCGCCATCCTGATATTTGCGGGTGCGGTGATGGGGGCGTTCAATCTGATCACCCGTTTGTCCGAGGCGCAGCGCCGCGAGATCGGAATCTCGATGGCGCTTGGTATCTCGCCACGAAAGATCGCGTTGCGGCCCCTGCTCGTTGGCGCTCAGATTGCACTGCTTGGCGTGGGTTTTGGTGTCCTGGTTGGTGTGCTGCTCGGCCAGTTGATGCGGTCTGTGCTGGTCAGCTTTCTGCCGCTTCCGGTGTGGATCACCGATTTCCAGTGGAGTCTCTTCATTTGGGTGGCCGTGGTTGGCTTTGCGGTCCCGTTCCTCGCTGCTGCCTACCCGGTGTGGCGAGCGGTCCGGGTCAAGCCGATCGAGGCCATTCGGACCGGGCACCTCGCGGCGCGCGGTGGCGGCCTAGCCCCGTTGCTAAAGCGGATTCCACTCCCGGGCGACACGTTTGCCCAACTACCTTTCCGCAACCTGTTGCGAGCCCCGCGCCGTGCGGTTCTGACGACGCTTGGCATCGCGGCCGTGATTGCGGTTCTAGTCGGCTTCCTTGGTTCTATCGACTCCTTTGTCGGAGCGATCGATCGAGGCGGGCGCGCTATCGAAGGCGATTCGCCGGATCGGTTGGTAGTCACCCTGGAAGGCGTACTGCCGACAGACGCCCCTGAGGTTGCCGCCATCGGTGCAGCCGAAAGCGTGGGGGAGACGCTTCCCGTTCTGCAGATTGGTGCCAAGGCCGCCGGTGCCGAGGATGTGGACCTCCTCATCGAGATTCTGGACCTCGACAACGACCTATGGCAGCCAGCGATCATCGGGGACATGCTGTCGCTGGATGGCTTGATCCTCGCTGAGGCGGCGGCGCAAGACCTTGGTGTTGTCGTTGGCGACGTGGTGGCGGTCACGCACCCTGTTCGCACTGGGCCGACCACGTTTAGCTTCGTCGAGTCCGAGATCGTTGTTTCCGCCCTCCATGACAACCCACTCCGTTTTGCGGCCTACATGGACGTGAGTGCTCTGGAGACCGTCAACGCCGTCGGTCTGGCCAACGTCATGTATGCGAATCCGGCGCCTGGATTTACTCCGGGCGATGTGCAGCGAGAGCTCTTCGAGCTTGATGCAGTGAGTTCCGCACAGAAGGCTTCGGCGGCGGCTGATGCTCTCGATGACCTGATGGCTCAGTTTGTTGGCATTTTGCAGGCAGTTGCCTTCTTCGTGCTACTGCTGGCGGTGTTGATGGCTTTCAACTCAGCCTCGATCAGTTTTGAGGAGCGGCAGCGTGAGCATGCGACGATGTTCGCCTACGGCGTACGGGTGCGAAAAGCGTTGCGGATGGCCGTTGTCGAGAACACCATCATCGGGGTTGCGGCTACCGCCATCGGATTTGCAGGGGGCCTGTGGATGGTCTGGTGGGTGGTCAATGTCACCGCCGCCGAGACCATGCCAGACATCGGTCTTACGGTCGAGCTGTCACCGACCACTCTGGTCACGCTGATTGTTCTGGGCGTCCTTGCAGTGGCCATTGCGCCGCTGTTCACTGTGCGGCGGATGCGCCGCATGGATCTACCGGGGACTCTCCGGGTGATGGAGTAGTGAGCATTCCGTGGGTGCCCGTTGTCTCGGGCACCCACGGCAGGTCTCAGACCGTTCTTGCGTACACAG
>JASJHC010000370.1:0-3517 GCA_033791245.1 Acidimicrobiia bacterium
GACGACCGGTGGCAGTGTGGTTGTGGTTTCCTCAGCAGGAGGAGCCTCAGTTGTTGTGGTCTCCGCGGGAGCTTCTGTTGTAGTTGGTGCAGCTGTAGTTGCGGCGGCGGTTGTCGCTACCGGAGCTGCGGTGGTTTCTTCTGCTCCGTCGTCACCGCATGCGGTGAGCACGAGAGCGAAGGCGAGCAGCAAACCCAGGAAGGGTTTCCAGTTCTTCATTGTTTCTCCTTGATCATGTTGAAGACGCGGGGCAAGAGGGCTCCATTGAGTAATCGGGGGTTCCGATCTGGCAGCTCCTCCATAGATAACCGCGAATCGATTCGAATTGTAGGCACAGGATCTGCAGTGTGCACCAGGAATCCGTCATTGTGTCAGGTGGTAGGACCGAGCTGCCATAGATCATCCGCATCGGCGTCCATGAAGCCCATTGCCTCATAAAGCAGATTGGCCGGTGACCCCTCGTCCGAACCCACGTAGGCCACGGTGGCACCCAGAGCGACGGCCCTTCGCAATCCTTCGGCAATCACGGCGGACGCCAGTCCGCGTCGACGGTGTTCGCTGTGGGTTCCGACAGGTTCAAACACAACGTATCGGTTCGCCACATCGAGCCACACCGTGGTGTTAGCCGCAAAGGTCCCATCATCGGCAACAGCTGCCAGGTCGAGGTCGGGACGGTAGGGGGGTGCCAGCGCCAATACCCTGGCCAGCTCGGCGGTGCGCTTACTGCCGAACGCCGACCGGCTCACTGCGGCTCGCTGCTCGGCATCTTGCGCCAGGTCCACCGACCGTACGGTGTAGCCGTCGGCGACAGGGCCAGCCGGGATAGGCGTCTCCGAGGATCGGCGACGGGTGAAGCCGGCGGGACCAATTCGACGCCACCCTCGCTCCTCCAGCAGACTGCTGCGATGCCCATCAAAGGACTTAGCAAACGTCCATTGAGGCGACCCATCACGCGTAGTCGGGGACGGATTCGCCTCACCCCACTCGTACATCTCAGCCTCGAGGTACCGGTGGTCGGCGTCAACCTCGATGTGGAGATCGCCGCCATCTTCAGGATGGACAACGCCGACGATTCGCTCCGCGTCCTCCCAGACACGGACGTACCGCTCCCACAGGCGATCTCCAGTCAGCTCGCATGCCGCGTTGGCGGTGTACCGCATCACGTCCCAGCGATCGATACCCCAGTTGAACAAGTGGTCATAGCCTGGATACGAGTCAATCAGGAACTGACGCACCGCCAGAAAGTCGTCATGACCACCAAAGGCACGGCTTGTAATCTTGCTCATACCGTGATCCTCCCATCGTGGCTGACGTCGAGGAAATCGGTGACCACGATTCAGCCTTGCGAAGCTCTCCGGACCATGAATGAGACGGCCTCGTTCATTTCAATTGGCTCGAGGCGAGTATTCGGGTGCTGAGAAAGCCAGACCCTGAATAGCTCGTCAACGAACCCTTGGCCGACACGGCGCACGCCGCGGAAGTCCACGATGACCCGCGCAAACGCATCCAAACCCGTGGCAACGCGGCGGGCCTCTGACCGGGACACGAACACTTCACCACGCTCGAAGAGACGAACAACAACCTGAGTTGTGTCGAAACTGAAGTCGGTTGTGTACTCGCCGAAGACATCCTCGATTCTCGTAGTGGAGTCCACAGCGTGGCGGAGGATGACCTGTGACCCCACGACGGGGCTTGCGACCGCACCTACGGCGAAATCGGATATCGCATTGTCGACGATCCACTCGATGCCGTTGGCCCGAATGGTGAATCGATCGACCAGCTTCGACGTAAAGAAGATGCCCTCTCCGGTGTGTCGTTCCGGATCCGTAGTCAGCTTGCCTTTGGAGAGTTGCTCCAGCGCACTGAGGGGATCGGGAAGGTTCTTGGACAAACGTATCCGCTCGAATACACCTATCCCGGCATCCTCGACCACGACGACAACATCATCGATATCTCGACTCACCCTCGTCACCAAGAGGTCGGACCCTGAGTGGTCGATGACGTTGTTGACCATTTCAGAAACCGAATAGCTGAACACCGCCTCGGCGTTGGCAGACAGGCCTGACATCGAACGCTGTGCGCGCAGTTCTTCCCAAACCAGGTGTTCCTCGAGGCCAATAGTCAGCCAATCGAAAGAAAGTGAGTCGGCCGGGACATAGTGTGTGCCACGCCCGGCACCCACACGAATCGCGTTTCCTGCAGAGACAAGCTCTGCGAGAGTGGCGTGTGCGGTCTGCCTGCTGACTCCAGCCATACGGGCGAGGCCGCCACTGGTGACCTTGCCTTGCTCCGCCAACAATTCGACAGCCATCTTCTTGACGTTTTTACGTTTCACGCCACCAATGTATCGAATTAGCGTCTAATCGTCAAGAATGCGAGTCAACACCGCCAGCTAACATCTAATCGTCAACCCTGGTCAAGGGACTGCTCGGCGAGGAGCATGGCGATGTCCTTGACGACCACCTGGTCGTCGGCTCCGATTTCTTTGACCCCGTCGTCCATCATGATGTAACAGAACGGACAGCCAGTGGCGATGATGTCGGTTTCGCAGGCAAGCGCTTCTTCGGTGCGTTCGATGTTGACCTTCTTGCCGGTCTGCTCTTCGAACCACATCTTGCCGCCACCCGCCCCGCAGCAGAACGCCTTGGTGCCATTGCGTGGCATCTCCACCCGTGTCCCCACCGCGTCAACGATGTCGCGAGGCGCCACATACACGTTGTTGTGTCGGCCGAGATAGCAGGGATCGTGGTAGGTGATCGTCTTGCCATCGGACTTCGGGTTGATCCTGCCCTCTTCGACCAACTGCATCAGCAACTCGGAATGGTGCATCACCTCGTATTCGCCCCCGAATTGCGGGTACTCGTTGCCGAGCGTGTTGAAGCAATGCGGGCATTGCGTGATGATCTTGGTGACACCGAGATCATTCAGCGT
The DNA here is from genome assembly GCA_033791245.1 of Acidimicrobiia bacterium. Lineage (GTDB taxonomy): Bacteria > Actinomycetota > Acidimicrobiia > Spongiisociales > UBA5794 > JAAETI01. Next base: position 2,932 of record JASJHC010000370.1, read on the forward strand.
CTCGATGTTCTGTAACGCCAGTCCTTGGAACACGTATTCATTGCCGGTGCGCCGAGCCGGGTCACCGGTGCACAGCTCTTGTGAACCGAGAATGGCAAAGTCGACACCTGCCTCGTGGAGCAGACGGGCAGTCGAAAGCGTGACCATGCGATTTTTGTCGTCAAACGATCCCGCACATCCAACCCAATACAGATACTCGGCTTCCACACCCGGCTCGCCAAGCACCTTGACCGGGAACTCCAGCTGATCGGCCCAATCGCCCCTGCTGTTTTGGTTCATCCCGTAGACGTTGGATGAGTTCTCCATCGACACGTATGCCTTGCCAAGTTCGGACGGGAAGTCCGACTCCATCAGCGACAAATAGCGGCGCATGTCGAGGATCTTGTCGAGGATTTCGATGTTGACGGGGCAAATGTCATCACAGGCGCGGCAGGTCGTGCACGCCCAGAGCTCCTCGGATGTGATCCGCTCAAAGACACTGTCGGAGGTGATGGCGATCTCGTCATCGATCGAGACCGTTGCCGATTGCTTGGCCGCGGCGGTGGCGGCTGCCACCTCACCCAGCTTGAGCACGATCTCCCGTGGA
>JASJHC010000371.1:0-14093 GCA_033791245.1 Acidimicrobiia bacterium
GTTACGGGGCGTCTTGAGGCCGCAACGGGAACCATCGACGCCCCGATCGGGAGAGACCCCTTTCGGGCAACCCGGATGGCCCTGGTCCAAGACGGCCGTGCCGCACGCACCCATTATCGGCGCCTCGCCGAGTGGGAAGATTGCACCTATGCCGAGATCTCTCTCGAAACAGGGCGGACTCACCAGATCCGGGTGCATTTCTCTTCGATTGGTCATGCGCTTGTCGGCGACTCGATGTATGGCCGCGGTGCTGCAGTATCAGGAGACCCGGGACGAGTCTGGCTTCATGCGACAAGGCTGCGCTTCCCGTTGCCTGGGGGCGGGGAGCATGAGGTGTCGGCTGATCTCCCCACGGACCTTGTCGAATCGCTATCGGTTCTTGGTGAGCCAGAGACCGGATCGGTCAGCATCTAGCCCCAGCGTCATCATCGTGCTCAGGAGTAGGCTGAGCTAGCTCATCACTGGAGGAGTCAACAATGTCAGGCCACTACGAGCGGCTCTCGTATCTCGACAATTCATTCTTGGCGCTGGAAACCCGAACCACCCACATGCATGTGGCTGGGATTGCGATCTTTGAGGCTGCACCTCTTCGCAACGAGACGGGTGGAATCGACACCGAGCGGATCCGCCAGCTCGTCGAAGCGAAGCTACACCTGATCCCTCGCTATCGACAGCGTCTCGCCTGGGTACCGATAGAGAAACATCCCACCTGGGTCGATGACGAGCACTTCAACATCGAGTATCACGTGAGGCACTACAGCTTGCCCCGTCCCGGTACATTCGAGCAGTTGCGATCGCTGGTCGGCCTCATCATGTCGCAGCAATTGGATCGATCCAAGCCGCTTTGGGAATTCAACGTTGTTGAGGGTCTCGAGGGGGACCGGTTCGCCATCGTCTCGAAGATCCATCATTGCATGATCGATGGCGTGTCTGGAGTCGATTTGATGGCAGTGTTACTGAACCTAGCCCCGACTGATGAGGTCCCCGCAGCCGAACCGTTCGTTCCTCGGTCCGTGCCGTCCGGAACAGAACTGCTGGTTCGCGAGACTGCACGGCGCACCGGCAGGACTCTGGGGGCTATGCGTTCGGTACGACAGTTGGCGAACGATGCCGGCAGCCTGGTCCAAGAAGGGGCACACCGAGCCAGAGCCGCCGGCTACTCGTTGAGTTCGGGATGGCTGACCAGCGCTTCTCGTACACCGGTCAACGGGAAGGTGGGGCCGAATCGGCTCTTTGGCACCCTTCAAACACCTCTGCACAAGGTGAAAGAGATCAAGAACACAGTGGGAGGAAGCGTCAATGATGTAGTGCTGGCGACTGTGGCCGGTGCAGTACGTCGGTTTCTCATTGAGCAGAGAGATTTTGATGTTGATGGTCTGGACTTCAGATCCATGGCCCCCGTCTCTGTGCGCGGACATGATCAGCGAGGCACCCTGGGGAACCAGGTTGCGATGTGGCTTGTGTCGTTGCCGGTAACGGAGGCCGATCCGTTGGCCCGACTGCAGGCAGTCCGGAAGTCAACTGAACATCTCAAGGAAACCAATCAGGCTTTGGGTGCTTCGACGTTGGTCCGGCTTTCGGCCGGGGCGCCGGCAACTCTGGTCTCCATGGCGAGCCGATTGGCGAGCGGGGTCCGGCCCTTCAATATGACAGTCACCAATGTTCCCGGGCCTCAGTTTCCGCTGTATCTACTCGGCTCGGCAATGGTGGAGTCGTATCCGCTCGTACCCTTGTGGCAGACCCATGGCATTGGGGTCGCCCTCTTCTCCTACGCGGGCACTGTGTATTGGGGTCTGAACGCCGACTACGACATCGTTCCAGATGTCGACGAATTCTCCGTGGTGATCGAAGCGGCTTTTGATGAGCTCTATCAGGCAGCCAAATCCGCAACGGCGCCGCCTCAGCCAAAGCGCCCCAAGAAACGGCCCCCGCTAGGGAACGCCGCGGTTGCGCCTAAGAAGGCGGTTGCGCCTAAGAAGGCGGTTGCGCCTAAGAAGGCGGTTGCGCCTAAGAAGGAGAGCTAGCCGGTCGCGTTAGCCAAAGAATGTGCTTGCCGTGTCAAACAGGTCTTGGGGGACCCCTCTGATGCTGGCACAGGCTTCTTCTATCGAGACGGGGACGATTTCGGACCCTCGCACCGCGGCCATGACGCCGTTCTTACCCGCAAGGGCATAATCGGCCGCAGCCACGCCGAGACGTGTGGCAAGGACCCGATCAAACGCCGAAGGGGTCCCGCCGCGCTGGATGTGGCCGAGTACTGAGACTCGGGTCTCGAATCCGGTCATCTCCTCAAGCTGGTCGGCGACTCGGTAGCCGACCCCACCAAGACGGTCGAACCCAAAGGCGTCCTTTCGTGCCTTGGTGGTCTTGACGCCGGGGGGTGGCGTCACGCCTTCGGCAACCACGACGATGGAATACCGTTGGCCACGACGATGGCGCAGCCGCACAATGTCGGCGATCTCTTCCAGGTCATAGGGAACCTCGGGGATCAGAATTGCGTCAGCGCCTCCGGCAATACCCGCATAGGCGGCGATCCAACCCTTGGTCCTTCCCATCACTTCGACAACGATCACACGGTTGTGCGACTCCGCGGTGCTGGCCAGGCGATCGATTGCCTCTGTGGCGATTTGCACGGCAGTGCTGAAGCCAAACGTCGTGTCGGTGCCAGCAATGTCATTGTCGATGGTTTTGGGTACCCCGATCACGGGCAGTCCCTCCTCGGAGAGACGCAGCGCCGAACGAAGGGTGCCATCGCCTCCGATTACCACGAGGCTATCTATACCGTTCCTGTTGATGGTTTTTTCGCAGCTTGCATAGCCATCGCCATGGACATACGGGTCCATCCGTGATGTCCCAAGAATCGTGCCGCCGCGCATCAGAATGCCCCGCACTGCGTCGCGGTCCAGGGGGATGGTGTCGTCCTCCATCAATCCTTCCCAACCGTTCTTGATCCCGACGACTTCGGCGTCAGGTTGACTCACCACCCTCGCCGTGACGGCGCGGATGGCCGCGTTCAAACCGGGGCAATCGCCACCAGCGGTCAGGACTCCGATAACAGGCATAACAATGACTCCTCACGGTAGGACTTTCACGCTAGCTGGTTCTGTCGAGCCAGCCGTTCATCGGGAGGCAGGTGGTTTGGCGAAGGCCATTTGACCCTTCTCGGCGGGGCGGCGAAACGGTACGTTGTGGATAGCAACACATGGAGGGTTCATGAAAGAGCCGGTCTGGGATCTACACAACGTTGTGGTCGGTATCGACGGGTCTGAACAGTCCCATCACGCCGCAACGGTGAGCGCTGATTTGGCAAGACGCAACAACGCAACCCTGCATCTCGTAACGATCGTTCGCCCTCCCGAGGGATGGTGGGGGATCGTCGGTTCGCCGCCTACCCCGTCGGCCCTCAGTAAATCGCTAACTGATGCGCAGCGGGAGATCCTCGACGCTGTCGTCGCTGCGATCGACCTGTCCGGTCTGGAGGTTATCCAAGTCGAAGACGTCGGCGATCCGGCGCGGATGCTGTTGGAATACGCCGACCGCGTCGAGGCGGACGTCATGGTCATCGGCAGACGAGGAGCCGGTCTCATAGAAAGACTCATGCTTGGTTCCGTCGCCAACCGTGTTGTCCACGATGCGCAATGCCCGGTGCTGCTGGTTCCCTAGGAGGAGGGTGTCCTAGTAGAGGAACATCGGCTTGCCGGTGACGTGACGCACCTGCGGCCGGTAGTTCTCGACGTCATATAGCTCGTCAACGTCGACCCGCTTGACCCCTTCGCCCGTGACGCTGATAGGAACACTGGCGTAGGTGCCGCCGCGGAGCGAGACCATGCGACCGCTGGCACCTTCCATGGCCAGATCCGCAGCCATCACGGCGTAGTTGAGGGCCACCATTAGGTCTAGAGAATCTGGACTTCCAGATCGCATCAGATAGGCAACCTGTTGGAAGATAATGCCCTCGCCGGTGCGCTCTTTGAGCAACTCGCCGGTCTGCGCCCCGATTCCACCCAGCTTGCGGTGACCGAACGCATCGGCGCTGCCGGACAGCACCATGTCGCCACCAAGAAGACGGGCACCCTCCGAGATTGTCATCATCGCATAGTTGGAGGGGTTGGCGGCCTTGTCGGCGACGAGAAGTTCGGCGAGATGGTCGATGTCGAAAGGTACTTCGGAGATGATGGTTCGCTTCACCCCGGACAGATACGCAGTGACCAAAGCGGTCTCGCCGCTATAGCGGCCAAACAACTCGACAACAGCGATCCGCTCGTGTGACCCAGTTGCGGTGCGAAGGCTGTGGATGAACTGAACTCCACGGGTAACCGCAGTGGAAAACCCAATGCAGTAGTCCGTGCCGTGAACGTCATTGTCCATGGTCTTGGGGATACCAATCACTGGTACCCCTTCTTGGTGAAGACGCAGGCCGTATGAGAGGGTGTCGTCGCCACCGATGGGGATGAGTACGTCGATACCAAGTTTGTCGATCACGCGCAGCGCATGATCGGTGAAATCGAACGGTCCCTCGCCCTCGGCGCTATCAGCGAGGAAGTCGGGGACGTCGTCTGCGCCAACACGCCCGGGGTGGGTGCGAGAAGTGTGAAGGAAGGTGCCACCGGTGCGGTCGACGGTACGCACCGTGTCCGGGGTTAGTTCCGTCATGTGATCAGACCAGGTATCGGGGTCTTCTGGATTGGCGTTGAGCAAGCCACCCCACCCACGTCGGATCCCGACGACGGAATGGCCCGCTTCACTGACGCGGTTCACCACGGCCTTGATACAAGGATTGAGACCGGGAACGTCCCCGCCACCCGTCAGAATTCCGATACGCATGTTGCCTCCGTTGGTTTTACCTGCAAAGCAGTTTTGGATGGTAGCCAAGTCGTGGCAGGGCAGATTCCATGCCTCGGTCGGGGACGGTCTATGGATACTTTTCGCGCTGTCGCAAGGTCGGAGCGGGCCTGCTTACATGGGTGTAGTTTGGAACGGAGACCTGTTGGCCGAGGGTTTTGCACATCTGCATGTTCATACCGAGTTTTCGATGCTCGATGGTGCCGCGCGCGTCAAGGATCTGGTGAAAGCTGTCAAGGCCGACAACCAGCCTGCGGTTGCGATAACTGACCACGGGGTTCTCTACGGGGTTATCGACTTCACCAAAGCCGCACTGGCCACAGGGGTGAAACCCATCATCGGAATTGAGGCCTACATAACGCCTGGGTCTCGTTTCGATAGGCCTTCACGTCGTGACGATATTCGCTATCACATGACCCTGTTGGCTATGAACGACACCGGCTACCGCAATCTTATGAAACTGGCGTCGCGGGCTTATCTGGAAGGCTTCTACTACAAGCCACGCATGGATGCTGAGCTACTGGCGGAACACCACGAAGGCATTGTGGCCCTATCCGGGTGCCTTGGCGGCCACATACCCCAGTTGCTCGCCCCCGATGCATCAAGCGAAGAGGGTAACCAGGGTCAGGTACGTGATTACGACGCTGCACTGGCAGCAGCTGCGATGTACCAGGACATTTTCGGGCGGGACAACTTCTACATCGAGGTCCAAGACCACGGCATCCCGGCGCAGCGGAAGGTGATGAGCGATCTCCTCCAAATCTCTCGGGATGTGGGGGCGCCATTGCTGGCGTCGAACGACAGCCACTACACCTATGCCCACGAAGCCGATGCGCACGACGTTCTGCTCTGTATCCAGACCGGATCAATCCGCTCAGATGAGAATCGCTTCAAGTTCCACGGTACTGAGTTCTATATCAAGAGTGCCGCCGAGATGAATGCGCTCTTCCCCGATCAGGAATACCCGGGTGCCTGTTCAAACACTCTGCTGATTGCGGAACGTGTCGACCACAAGATCGAGTTCGGACAGATATTGCTGCCGCAGTTCCCGGTGCCGGATGGCCATACCGAAAAGAGCTATCTCGCCGAGTTGGTGCTAGAAGGGGCGCGGCAGCGTTATGGCGACCCGTTGCCAACAGAGGCAAGCGAGCGGATCGAGTACGAGCTCAAGGTCATCGAGGACATGGGCTTCTCGGCGTACTTCCTCATCGTCTGGGACTTGATCCGATACGCAAATGAGCACAAGATCCGTACCGGTCCCGGGCGCGGGAGCGCCGCTGGATCGATCGTGGCGTACTGCCTCGGCATCACCAAGCTCGACCCGCTCGAATACGGCCTGATCTTCGAGCGTTTCCTCAATCCCGGTCGACGGGAAATGCCCGACATCGACATGGATTTTGACGAGCGTTATCGCGGCGACATGATCAAGTACTGCTCTGATCGTTATGGCTCGGATCACGTCGCCCAAATCATCACTTTCTCGACGATTAAGGGCAGACAGGCGATTCGTGATGCGGCACGGGTTCTCGGTTACCCCTACGGGCTTGGCGACCGTGTCTCCAAGATGATGCCGCCGCCGATCCTTGGCAAGGAAGCAACGCTGGTTCAGTGTCTTGAGGAGCCAACGGCTCAGACTCCAGGTACGGTCAAGGACTGGTATCAGGGTGCTCATGGCCTCCGGTCGGCATACAACGAAGAAGCCGACGTGAAGCTTGTGGTCGACACCGCTCGCGGCCTCGAAGGGCTACGTCGCCAGGATTCGATTCACGCCGCAGCTGTCGTTATTTCGCCTACGCCGCTAACCGAGATTGTGCCGCTACAGCAGAAGGGCGAAGGCGCAGAAATCGTAACCCAGTATGAGATGCATGGTGTCGAGGCACTTGGCCTTCTCAAGATGGACTTTCTCGGCCTCCGCAACCTGGCGACCATCGAGCGGGCACTCGAGCTTATCGAGGTCAACACTGGGGAATGGATCGAGATTGACGACATTCCGCTCGATGATCCAATCGTCTACAAGATGCTGCAGGCCGGCGATTCGATGGGCGTTTTCCAGTTCGAAGGTGGGCCGATGCGGGCGCTTATGCGCAACCTGCAGCCCGACAAATTCGAGCACCTGACCGCACTCAATGCTCTGTACAGGCCGGGGCCGCTCGGCGCCGGCATGCACACCGAGTACGCCGATCGCAAGAACGGCCGCTCCGAGGTCACGTACCCCCACCCAGACCTTGAAGAGATTCTGGCCGATAGCTACGGGATCATGGTGTTCCAAGAACAGGTGATGCAGACCGCACAGAAGGTTGCTGGCTTCACGATGGCTGAGGCGGATCGTCTCCGCAAGGCAATGGGCAAGAAGATTGCATCGGTCATGGATGCGGAGGAACAGAAGTTCATCGAAGGTTCCGTTGCCAATGGCACCGATGCCGCACATGCCAAGGAGCTGTTCGGGTTCATCGCCCACTTCGCCGGTTACGGCTTCAACAAGTCGCACTCGGCAGCGTATGCCCTTGTTGCCTATCAGACCGCATGGCTCAAGGCTCATTATCCCGCTGAGTACATGGCCGCGTTACTGACCGCGGTGAAGAAGGACAAAGACCGCACGGCCCTGTATCTCCATGAGTGTCGTCAGATGGGGCTGCGGGTGTTGGTACCAGACGTGAACCGCTCCGACGTCGACTTCTCAGCCGTTGGCGGCGACATCACCTTCGGGATGTCGGCGGTACGGAATGTGGGCGAAGGCGTTGTGAGGCCGATCATCGAGGAGCGGGACAAGGCTGGGGACTTCACGTCCTTTGGGGACTTCATCAACCGTGTTGATTTGGCCGTTCTCAACAAGAGGACCATCGACTCACTTATCAAGGCTGGTGGCTTTGATTCAGTCGGACACTCACGGCGCGGCCTTTACGAGAGTTACCTCGAAATCTTGGAGACGACGATATCGCGACGGCGGGCTGAGGAGATGGGTCAGTACAGCCTGTTTGGCGGTGGTGAGGACGAGATTGAAGAGGTCGAAATCGTCATGCCCGACCACGTGTGGGACAAGAAAGTCCAGCTTGCATTCGAAAAAGAGATGCTTGGCCTCTACGTGTCGGATCATCCGTTGTTCGGTATTGAAAAGGCCCTCAAGACCATGTGCACCTCTGACATTCCGGGTCTGTGGGAGCGCGCCGACAAGGAGAAGGCCACCATTGGTGGCATTGTCGGTGCGATCACTCGCAGGTTCACAAAAGCCGGCGACCCGATCTTGTTCTTTGTTCTCGAGGATCTCCAGGGCAGTACCGAGGTCGTCGCGTTTCCCAGGGTTGTTGCTGAGTACGGGCCCCTAGTCAGGGAGGACGCCATCTTGGTTGTTACCGGGAGAGTTGACCACCGTGGCGATGATGTGAAGTTCATTTCACAGGGCATCAGAGAGCCCCAGTTAACCGCTGAGTCGATGGTCCGATTGCGTGTCCCCGCGGCCAGGTTGTCGCGCAACATGGTGGATCGGTTGCGCGCGGCCTTGCAGAATCACCCTGGCGATGCCGAGGTCTATCTCCACATGACCTCAGACAACGGAGAGAAGGTCATTCGCCTTGGTGAGGATCACCGGGTCGAGCCACGGTCCGCTCTCTTTGCCGAGTTGCGGGAGCTGTTGGGACCGTCCGCGGTCATGTAGGCCCTACTCGACAGGCAAGTGCCGCAACAGGTCTTGTGACGTGGAGAGCATCTCAGCAAGAGCGTCAACAGAGGTAGGGGTGACCTCCGCCCAGGGAACGTCGACGAGTTCGAGTTGGTAGCGAGCCGCGAATTCCTGTTTCACGTCGTGCTGACGGCGCACTTCGCTTGCCCATCGCTTGAGATTCTCACGTGCCGCAGCACGGACGTCCGGTGCGATGTCTGGGCTGCGTAGGTTGGTCCCATCTGTCCAGCCAGCCGGGAGTTGTTTGTTGAACACCACGGTCTCAGGCCGACCGAGAGTCGCTTCGAGTTCCTCGAAGAACCTTCTGGCTTCGCGCAGCGGTGTCGGCTCGGCGGTTGTGATGACGATTGAGGTCGCTCTTTGCAGGTGTAATTCGATAGCGCTGGCCCGTTTTGATAGCCCGTCGTACAAAGAGCGCAGATCCATCAGGAATACCGCGATCTCTTCGAGAAGTGGACCGCCTAGGACTGTGTCGGCAAGCTTCAGCGCGGGTCGGGCGGTGACCTTGTACAAAGCTCGCCGTCCCGGAAGGCTGGCTCCGGTCAACCAACGCAACAGCCGTCCACCGATTAACTCACGCATCCGACCAGGAGCTGTGTAGAAATCGAGGCCACCCCCAGCGGGAGGCGTGTCGACGACCAGCAGATCCCAGCGATGTGACTCGATGTGTTCGGCCATCTGCTCACCGGCGGCGTAGGCCTGGGCCGCGGGGAAGCGGTCGGCAAGGGCACGGAAGAAAGGATCGACCAGCAACCGTGCCGCGGTTTCAGGGTCGGCATGGCGATGCACCATTGCTTCCCACGACGCGGTGACATCGAGCATGGCCGCCGATAGACCCGGCTGATTTGTGACCTCGCTTGGGTGGTTGTCGAGCGTTTCGATACCGAGAGCATCTGCAAGACGTCGTGCCGGGTCGACAGTCATAACGCAGGTGCGAAGACCACGGCGGGCGGCGGTGACGGCAAGAGCAGCCGACAGAGTTGTTTTGCCGACTCCACCTGCTCCAGTAATCACGAGTACTTTCGTGCTCATATCAGCTCGTCCCAAATATCGGCAAGCTGTTCGGCAACCTCACCGGCGGTGTGTAAACCAAACAGATGCGGTAGGCGGTGACCGGCCGATACCTCGGGGAGCCATCGATGCTGCTGCTCTTGAACTGCAAGGTGGTGTTCTGCCGCGGTGCGATGTGGTCCCGTCGGCAACGTCGAGATCTCTGTCTTGGTCAACGCCAGCTCGGGGAGCACACGATTGGTGACTACCCCTGCCAGGTCAATCACCGGCTCGGCGATCAGTCGGTCAAGGGCCTCCTTAGTCTCAAGCACCGGCAGTTCGTCGGGGGTGGTCACGAGGATCAGAGAGGTGGTGTCGATGTTGAGCAGGGCCTTCCGCATCCGATCGGCTTGACTTCTGATCGGTCCGGCGGGGACCAGATCTGCAATGGTGTTGGGTGCTCGCAGATAGGAGAACAGCTGACCGAGCGGCGGTGCATCGACCAGCACCAGATCGTACCGAGCCTGCCACAATTCAAATACAGGCTTGCCGATGGTCACGATCTCACGAACCCCGGGAGCGGTCTCAGCCAAGACACTCAGCGCGCTACTCAGCAGTTTGGTTGGGGCCGCCCGCGGTACATGCAGCTGGAGTCTGAAATACTCGTCCAGGGCATCGGTGCGGTTGACGGACAACGCCTCGATCCCGGCTCTGACCTGGCGCGGTTCATATGTCAGCTCTTTGGCGGCGAGGTGTGACGCGGCACCGATCCCTTCGACCATACCGACAACAAGGACTCGCAGCCCGCGTCGGGCTGCGAGGAGAGCGAGCGAAGCCGTAACAGCCGACTTGCCAACGCCGCCCTTACCGGAGATGAACGTCAGTTTGCGGTCGAGCATTGCTACCGATCGTAGTTGCCTCGGTCCGCTGTTCTGTAGCTAGCCTATCGAATCAGATAATCAGGAGGACATCGTGGCCCGTCTCGACGTAGAAGAATTCCTTGGCCGATACCGCGCCCGCGCGGCAGCTGTCAAGGATCGTGGTATCCCCCCGTTGGAGGGCGAAGCTCGTCAGCTGTTCGTTCAGCAGGCAGAGAAGGACTATCTCGACTACTTGTTGGTCGGTGGTGCGGCTTGGTCGATTGAGGACGGCCATCTTGTCCTCAAGATTGCGCTCTCTGGCTAGCCGGGATCTGCGATCCCGGCTGCCGCTCGTTTGGCGGCGGCGCGTCTTTCACCCTCAAGACGGGCAAGATCGTGATCTTGGTGGTCGACGTTCTTCATCGCGTCGGCAATGAGGTGATGACCTGCCTGGTCTCCGATGAGACGGTGCATCTCCTGGCAAACCCGCCGATACCCGGGATGTCCTCCGGCGCCGGTTCTCAGTTCAAGGAGATGGAAAGCCTCGCGAGCATTCAGCTGGAAGAAGAAGCGGATTCGGTACGCAAAAGGAATTGCGTACTGAGCAACGTCCGGGCCCAGATCAGCTGCGATTTCGTTGAAGAGGTCGGCGGTGCGGGCCATTGCCTCGTCCCACACGTCGGTGGCGCCGACGTCCGCGATCGACTCCGGTGTGATGTAGCCGTGGCTTGGGGAGAGCCGTTGCCACTCGATGGTGAGCATGCGATGACGCTGTAGATCCCGGAATATGCCGTAATCACACAGAATATCGAAGCGATAGTCGGTTCTTTCCATGGCGCGGCCCGGTTTGTGCCGACGATTGCGTCGGTCCCCGATGTAGCTGCGGATCAGATCCGATCTCTCGTCCTCCGACATATCCGCAACAAGGGCCGTGAGTTGGTCGTCACCGAGGCTGGTGTATGAATACAAAGCGGCGGCGGCGGTCTTCAACTCGCCGTCTGGGTCCCAATCCACGAGTCTGACCTCGGGCTGCGGCTCCGGGTCAGCGGACAAGGCATGGGCATGTTGGTTCATGCGAGCCGCGATCGACTCGAGGTACTCGCTCCAATCGACACCTCGCCCGGGAATGTCGACACGGCGCATAAACGAGGGAACAACCTTGCGTAGTTCGGTCAGCATGAGGTCAGCGAACTCCCGCGCCTCAGCCAGCGGATGCGAGCGCATCCTGATAAGCAACATCTCATAGGCTTGGCCAGATCCGAAGATCCCAACATTCGATGTCGTTGCTGCGGGGAGCAGGCCCCGGATGTCATCGCACGCCTTGGCCCTTATCGTCGACCGCCATACGAAGTTGGAATCACCATCTTGCTTTGGATAGAGCGTCTCGTAGTAGGGGACCAACTTGCCGATGAGATCGGCATAGGTATCAAACAGCCAGTCCATGGTCTCGACATACCGATCGCGGTGCCGGGACGACTCGATTTCGGAAGGGATCATGTAGCGGTAGCCGTCACCGAGCTTCTTGTCATAGAAGATGTAGCGCGTGCTTTGCTCCAGGTATGACGCCAGCCGGCCCCACTCAAGAACCTTGGTCAGGATGTTGGACGCCTGTTCACAGGCGAGGTGAGCACCGCCGAGCTGGGCAACAGAGTCGTCGCCGTACTCCGAGAACACTCGGTCGTATAGATCCTGTGCCTTCTGCAGCTTCACGACGGGATCGTCGCCATCTAACTCGGCGGCGACATGCTCAACTCCGAGCTCTGGCTGGTTGTAGAACTCGTCGAGGAACAGCCGCCGTACCGATTTGGGCGATCGGCTGTACCGAGCGAACAGAGCACCTTTGACGACCTCGGGCAGGTTTACGATCGCAAACACCGGGCTGTCAAGATTGGTGAAGAAACGGGCGAGGACCCGTCGTTCTTGATCTGTGAACTCTTCGATATGAAAGGTCATTCCCGCCGTTCTGTCGCCGCGCTGCACCCTACCTGGGAGCCGGAAGACGGTGCAAGACTCCAGAGACGCGGTATTCTCCGCGGATGGTTGTACTGAGAGCTGTCATCGTTGCGTTGATCGGCGCCGCTATTGCGGTGGCGCTTATTCCATTGATGGTGCTGCTCGATCTGCGCCGCGGTGGAACTGGCTGGGGTATGTGCGCCGAGGGCCTTGCCGACTGTAGAAACAGCTATTTCGCTGGATTTGAGTTGATCGGCTGGCTATTCATGGCCTTGTTTGTGCTGCTCGGCATGATTGCGCTGTGCGTGCGAATTCTGCGCCACCTCGAGAGTCGGTCCAACCATGACACTTCAGTGATCGTCTAGTGCGAGATCCTGTGGTGCCCGATGCGGACACTGTGTTCGTGCCGCTCCGCGATCGGCTGCCCGACTACTTGGCGATCTTCGGAGCGGGCTGGGCCGTGATGGCAGTCATTGGCGTGGCGGTGGCGCTGTTCACTGATGCCTCCATTATTGAAGGAATTGCGTACGTTGCCATGGCGGGCGGGGTGCTTATGCTTCTCGGCGGTGGCGCTACTGGTGGCGGCTATACCAGTCTCGGGTTGGGCGCCGCCGGCGCCGTGCTTGGGTCCGGCCAGCGCCACGATGAGGAATACGACGATGCCGAGGTGCGGCGTGGCCAAATCAAGAAGGTAAATCCTCGCGATCGGCTGCGCAAGGGTCTTCGCCCGGAGAAGAACCCGCGGGCGTTTTGGCAAGTCATTGCCGGATTCGCCTACCTCGCCTCCGCACTCGGCTTGCTGGCAATATTTGAGTAGTGGCGGCGCTAGTCGGAGTCAGCGAGATCTTCGATCGCCAGAAACAGACCAGAGGCCTCGGCGACAACGACATCGCCGTCGAAGATCTGCGCCGAGATTTGCAGACGTCGGCCGCGGCGCTCCAGCAGCTGGCCTACGAGAACGAATGAACGATCGACCTTGGCCGGCTTGCGATAGCGGAGATCAAGCTTGCCGGTCATCACCATGACGCCTTCCACCAAGATGGCGGTCCATGCCATGATTTCGTCCAGAGCGGTAGCCACAATTCCACCGTGCAACAGGTCTGAGAAGCCATGGAAGTCGCGGCGTGGCTCGAATGTTGCTCGCACCGTGTTGTCGGATCTCTCGAAATCGGTGAGATTGAGCCCGATCGGGTTACTCGCTCCACATCCAAAACAGTGGTCGTAATCCCTCCGGATCGCGGCGATGCGGTCGGGAAGGCTCAATCCTGGTCCAGAATGACTACGGAGGAGCCTTCGATCCGTTCGAGCACGACAACAGACTGGACAATCCATCCATGACGCTCGAGACGTTCTCTACCGCCCTGCCAGCCCTTCTCCAGGGCGAAACCGAAGCCAAGGACTTCACAGCCAGCTTCGGTAGCGATCTCGCCGAGCGCTTCGGCGGTGCGACCGCGGGCTAGGAAGTCATCGACAATGATGATTCTCAACCCTGCCGGGAGCACACGGCGCGCTACCTCGACCCGGTACTCCACACCCTTGGTTGGGGAGGTGACTTCACGAGCGAACGAGTACCTATCACCAGTGCCGAGATATTTCTTGGCGTAGACCATCGGGATGTCGAGCTCACGGGAACACGCAAGCGCTGGGGGGATACCCGACGCTTCTGCGGTAAGGATCAGATCAGGCCGCACCTCTCGGAATGAACTGGCAAGGGAGCGGCCGACCGAGTCGATTACTGCAGGCTCGACACGGTGGTTGAGGAACTCGTCAAC
>JASJHC010000372.1:0-10992 GCA_033791245.1 Acidimicrobiia bacterium
ACGGATTAGGCCGGTGGTGTTGCAGGATGTGAGCTTGAGATAGTCAACACCGAGACCCTTCTCGTAATTGACGGTGCCGTGGAAGAAAACATCAGCTACCTCGCCGGCCTCGCCGCCCTGGAAGACAGCCTTGACCCCGGCGGCAACATACTTCTCTTTGTTCTTTGCACCGATGCCGCCGGGGGCGGCGTCGAGCATGATGTCAACTTCACCAAGTAGATCGTCAAAACCGCCAGACACCGGGATGCCCGCTTCTTCGAGACCCTTTTCTGCACCGTCGTAGGCAGTGAACAGCTTGAACGGCATGCCGCGCTCTTTCAGCGCCCGCACCGCGAGCGTCGGGGCTACATCGGCAACACCAACAAGCTCCATGTCCTCTTGCCGCGCCACCCCGGCGGCAAGCCTGTTCCCGATTGTTCCGTAGCCGGCAACACCGACCTTCACCTTGCTCATGTTGTCTCCTCTATAGATCTATTACCGGGATGCCCCAGTGGGCAGCCAGTGCTTCCAATTCCTCGCGGTACTCGCCATACACAATCCCGAAGTGATGCTCAAGGCCCTCGCGCATGATGGTTGCGACAACCTCCGGCGCGGGGCGGTCGAACTGCACAACACCGGCGGTCCCGGAGAACGCCAACGGCGCATCAAGCATCGTCCCGCCACCAATCACCAGCGATTGCACACCACCAGCCTGGCTTAGTCGAGCCAACGTCACCCGACCGGGACGAAGCGCAAACTCGTTCAACAGCGGCAGCTTGCGGTTGGAGTGGATGGTGCCGACCGCCGACCCATCGTCTGGAGCCATGTGCATCGGGGCAAGCCCGCAATGCCACATCACACCGGTATCGCCATCGGTGTCCATCTCGACAACGTCGGCAACAAACGATGGCTCGCCGGCAACGTGCTGCAACAGCAAGGCAGTGACGTTTCCGTATACATCGGCCTCGCACGTCCCGGGGATGCCGTCATCGATAAGCATGCTCTGGGGCGAGCACGCCGCACCGCCGTAATCGGTAAAGCACTCCGGCCAGCAGCGGGTGGCCACACCGGACCAGCCGCCGTCGGAAATCAAACCCTTGAGTCCGCCGTAGAGGCTCAGCGACTTGTCGAGTGCCTCCTGGTCCAGGTCGTCAAGGCTTCCCAATGCGTCGGTGGCGCGCTGTCTCGTGGCCGCAACCACTGGTGCCGGTACCGCGGCGGCACTACTGAACAGGTCTTCAAGCTCCTTGCGCTCTACCTTGACCCCGGTCAGTCCCGCCAGTGCCGCCGAGTCATAGCCACACGGGTCGAAGCCGACCGGTCGATCGCCAATGACCCCGATCGTTGTCGCCGACAACTTGGAGGCGGCGACCATGGCAACGGCGGCAGCCGCTGTCGATGTCTCCTTCGGAGAGCGCCGTCGGGTTGGCGGCTGGCCAATCTGTCCGGCAAGCAACTGCTCGATGTCGCCAACAGCCGCGGCGTCATCGGCATAGCGATGGACATACCCAAAGTCACTACCAGCATTGATCAACGCATAGGCAGCAAGGTTGAGCCCGCAGAACGAGTTGAGCCGGAGCCGGCCTCCTGTCCTCTCCTCAGGGAAGGACCACAGGATGATGGGCGCATCAAACCGGGCGCCGATGGCCTCAGTCATCGAGGAGTCTGTGAATGACACCTGCAGCAGCAGTAGGGCATCAAGGTCAACACCTTCGAACTGACCGAGTGCCGTTTCCGTAGTCTCGGCGTCAAAGAGCAGGTCGGCGTTGCCGATCAACTCCGCATCGAGTTCGCGCAATGTCTCCATCGCCGCCGCCGCAACTTCCTGCGCATATGGCACATCGAACGTGGGGCGAGCCAGCGCTATAACGCCAACGGTCTTTTTGGATGAATTCATGCTCGCTACTCGTACGGCGTGTCGTCCCAGAAACCCTGGAACTTGGCGAGACCGACGTCGGTGAAGGGATGGTGGAACCCATCCTTGAAAACGGCGAGCCCGGCAGTAATGATGTCGGCGCCGACCACAGCTGAGTTGACCAGCTGCCGAGTGTTGCGGGCCGCAGCCACGATGATCTCGGTCTCAAAGCCAAACACGTCGCGAATGGCGGTTATCTCGTCGATGAAGTGTGTCGTCTCTTCACCGTTGGTTTCCTTCCAGCCCACGAATGGAGAGACGAATGCAGCACCCATCCGCATCGCTTGGAGGGCCTGGGCTGCGGAAAACACCAGGGTCAGGTTGGATTTGATGCCATCGTTGGCAAGCTCATATACCGCTTTGAAGCCGGCGTCGGTCGCGGGGAGCTTGATAACGAAGTTGGGAGACATCGCCGCCAGCTTCTTGCCTTCGGTGACCATCTCGGTCCAGTCATCGAGATGCGGGTTGACCTCAACCGAAATCGGCTTCTCGGTTCCAGCAAAGATCTCCCCAATCTCAGCAATAACGCTCAGAAAGGGCTTGCCGGATGCCTTGACATGGCCAGGGTTCGTGGTGACCCCGTCGATGTCCATCATCTCGAGGGCGTATTTGATCTCGTCGGTCTTGGCACTGTCGAGGAACAGCTTCATTTACATCTCCGTTTGGTCGGCTTGCTTGCTGGTCAAGGTGGTCAATACATTCAGGACGGTCACGTCGCTGACACGAGAATTCGATTCTTCGGTCAGACCTGCCACATGAGGGGTAACGACGAGGTTATCGAGGTCGGCAAAGATCCCGGCACCGGCAGCCGTCAAGGGTTCGTCCTCAAAAACATCGAGGGCCGCACCCGATAGCTGACCTTCTCTGATCGCTGTTGCCAGTGCGGTGTCGTCGACGATGCCTCCACGGGAGGTATTGATGACGATCGCACCGGAAGCGAGAGTCTGCAGCGTCTCCGCGTTGACAAGGTGGCGAGTGCCTTCGGTTAGCGGCACGTGAAGGCTGACCGCATCGGCTCCATCGAGTAAGGCGGCGAGCGTCTCACACCGATCGACCGCGGTCCAAGCCGCATCATCGGCGGGGACATATGGATCGTGGGCAGCCACCGACATTCCCAAGGCAGTCGCGCGGTCAGCAACGAGACGGGCGATGCCGCCGAAACCGACGAGCGCCAGTCGCTTGCCTGACGTCTCCCTGCCCTGAAGATCGGGTCGGGGCCAGGATCCGCTCAGCATTCGGTCGCGTGCCTGATAGGCACCACGGAACAAGACAAGGATCGAGGCGATCACGTACTCGGCAACAGCGAGAGCATTGGCCCCGGTTGCTGGGTGGACCACAATCCCACGCTGCCGACATGCTTCGAGGTCGATGTTGTCGAGACCTACTCCAAGCCTCCCCACCACTTTCAGGTTCGGAGCGGCAGCGAGCAGTTCTTCGTCGACTTGGGTGCGGTTGCGAACGATAATTGCTTCAGCCAGCGCCATCTCGGCGAGTAGTTGACTTCGGGAGTCGACGAGTTTGGGCCCGAACAACACCGAGTACTTCTCTTGCAGCGGAGCAAGGGCAGCTTCGTTCATGAATTCCGATACAACTACTTGTGCCATGGGCATCTCCGGCTACATGTTCCAAGTCCACATAGTGGAACCGGTTCCGTTTTTGGTTCTATCGAGAGCGATTCCGGTGTCGGGTGAGAACATGGAGCCGCAACTCATGCTTGGCACAGACTACTACCGCCTGCGCAGCTGAGCGAAGTCCAACCGATGGTGGATGCGGTTCCAATCTGTACCAGATAATGGGTCAGCTGACTTTGAGCCGACGATTTCCGTCGGTATGGTTACCCCTGCGCCGGCGCTCGGTCGGTGCTCAAGGAGGAGGACTCCATGAAGCAATTCAAGTGGTTGCTGCTACTCGTTGTCTTTGCGCTCGTTGCCACTGCATGTGGTGATGATGACGCAGACGAGACGACTGCAGCTCCCTCAGACACAACCGTGGCTGCCGAGACGACAGCTGCACCAGACGACGGTGGAACCGATACCACCGCCGCTCCAGATACAACCGAAGCAATGGTCGACCTTTCGGGTACGAGCGTCTCCATATTCTCATCAGAGGACGGGGTAGACGAGGCGACGGGGATTCAAAGAGCCCTCGACGTTTTCGCTTCCGAAAGCGGAATAGAAATCACCCACTCGGGTGCCCGTGACTTCTCGGAACAGATCAACGCTCAGGCGGTCGGTGGCAACCCACCGGACATCGCGATGTTCCCACAGCCTGGCAAGGTGAAGGACTTTGCGGCACAGGGCTACATTCTTCCGCTACCAGCGGCAGTCGACGCCGCGGTCAGGCCTCAGTGGCCTGCCGGCACCCTTGAGACCTACTCGGTCGACGGGACTGCGTATGCGGTTCAAGCCAAGACCGACCTCAAGTCCATCGTCTGGTACAACACGCAGGTGTTCGCCGATGGTGGGTACGAAGTCCCGACGACGCTCGGTGCTCTTGTTGAACTCGGTAATCAGATGATCGCCGATGGCCAGACGCCTTGGTGCGTCGGCATCGAGTCCGGCCCAGCCACCGGTTGGACGTTCACGGACTGGATGGAAGACATGATGCTCCGGATCGAGGGGCCCGAGGCCTACGACCGGTGGACTTCCAACGAGCTGGCCTTCGACGATCCCAGCGTGATCGCCGTTGCCCAAACGATCCTCGATATCTGGAACACGCCCGGCAACACCTATGCGGCAGGTGGCTCGATTGCCGCTACTGCACATAGCGCCGACCACGGAGACCCGCTCGTGGCGGGAACCTGTGCGATGGTTCGCCAGGCTTCGTTCTTCGCAGCGTTCCTGCCCGAGGGAACGACCGTAGGACCGGACGGCCAGATCGACACGTTCTACTTCCCGGCAGCAGATGCGAGCTCGTCACCGGTGCTCACCGCCGGTAACTCGGCCGCAGCCTTCCGGGACGCACCCGAGGTGTGGGCTGTCATCGAGTACCTGGGCTCGACCCAGTACGCCGAGGAGCGCCAGAAGGCACAGAGGGAAATCAAGGGCGGCGACGCCTCTGGCGTCCTCACTGCCAACCTGAACGTCGACCTCAGCCTGTGGAACACGCTCGAAGCGGGATTCATCGAGATCCTCACCACGGCTAATCCGGCCCGTTTCGACGGCTCGGATCTCATGCCCGCAGCTGTGGGTTCCGGAAGCTTCTGGACAGAGGGGACCAGCGCAGTAAACGGAGACAAGTCCGTTGAGGACGCCTTCAAAGCCATCGAGGCTAGCTGGCCGTAGACCGATCATCTAACGATGAGAACGGGAAGGCCGGTCTGCTTCGCAGGCCGGCCTTCTCCGTACTAAGTTGACCGACGTGTAGTAGACGAGGGAGCGTCATGAACCGACTTGTCGTAACCGTCCTGGGTATTTTCGGCGCCGTCGGGGGCAGCGCGCTGGTGTTCATTGGCATCAACAAGCTGTTCGACCTGACAGAAGACCGGTACCCCCTGTTTAGCGCCATCCGTGGTGGACTTTTGTCCGGCGGCTTGTTTGCGCTCCTTTGGGCGAATCGGTTAATCGAATCCCCCGTGATCGTAACCATCGTGGCGATCGCAATCGGTACTGCCGTTGGCCTTGCACTTGGCGTTCTCGATCAACCCCGACAACGACTCGCCGCCAGCGTCGGTGGTGGTGTTGCCCTCGGTTTGTTGCTCGGCATAGCGGCACAGGAAACG
The DNA here is from genome assembly GCA_033791245.1 of Acidimicrobiia bacterium. Taxonomy (GTDB): domain Bacteria; phylum Actinomycetota; class Acidimicrobiia; order Spongiisociales; family UBA5794; genus JAAETI01. The sequence goes on from JASJHC010000372.1 coordinate 5,616, forward strand.
ATGACTCTCGAGGGCGCCGAGATTGCCACCCCAGGGATCTTGCCGTCCATCGACCCGGTCGGAGTCGTGGTCGGTCTGCTGATCGGCGCTGGTCTCGGTTTCCTCCTGTGGACGATGGGCGGCCGCCAGGAACACAACATGGTGTCGCGTTTCCTAACCGGCATTTCCATTGGCTGGCTATTCGGAGCCTGGCTCGCTGCCGACTTCGACGGCTCGAGAGTGGAGGTCCTGATCGTCGCCATTGTCTTCGGAGGACTGGTTGGCGCGGTGATCGGCGGCACCTCAAATCCGGATCAGGTCCGGCGAGCCGAGGTGGCTCTCGGAAGCCGCAAATACATCTTCCTCGCACCGGCACTGCTCTTCGTGGGTGGAGCCCTCGTAATCCCGTTGGGCCGCACCATCTGGCTTGGCTTCCTCACCGGCAATCCGAAGGAACTCACTTGGACAGGGCTCAGCAACTACGCAGAACTCTTCTCCGACCCGGGAATCATCGACTTCAGCAAATTCCCCCAAATGTTCTCCAGCAGGCTCTTCTGGTCCGCGGCGGTACTCCTCGTCTTGGCGTTGGTCGTGGGGACATGGCTGGGGCGTCGCGTCGGAAGGGCCTTTGCCGCTAGCGCAGGGAGCCTGAGCCTGATGGGCGGGGGATTCATCTTGCTGGGGTTTGCGGTCTTCACCAGTGTCAGGGGAACAATCCCCAACAACCTGTGGTGGATCTTCTCCGTGATCATCTTTGCGGTCTCACTCGGTCTTGCAGTCGCCGTCCTAGCCGACCGCTCGAAGGGAGAGAACATCGCAAAGTCGTTGATCTTCCTCCCCATGGCGATCAGCTTTGTCGGAGCATCGGTCATTTGGCGTCTTATCTACGTCGCCCGCCCTGCCCAGGACGAGCAGACCGGTGTATTCAACGCCTTGTGGGCCTTGATCGGCCGATGGAGTAACTCCACTGCGGCCAGCACAACGATCGCGCTCATACTGGGACTCATCGTCGCCGGATTGCTCTACCTGGCGTGGCGGGGGTGGCAGGCAGATGCCCAGGCCGTCGTTGCTGGTTCACTTTTGGGCAGCGCCGTACTGGGTTGGCTGATCTTCCGGTTCCTTGGACCGGGCATCGGCGGATTCGCTACTAGTGAGCTCACCGGCGAGATCATTGCTGATCCAGTCCTCTTCATACAGCAGGGTCCCTGGAACAACTTCTGGCTGATGGTGGTGTTCATCTGGATCCAGACCGGGTTTGCGATGGTGATCTTCTCGGCTGCTATCAAGTCCGTGCCCGGAGATTTGTTGGAGGCGGCTCGAATCGACGGAGCCACCGAATCGCAAACCTTCTGGCGGGTGACCGTGCCACAGATCTTCCCCACCATCGGGGTGGTGGTCACGACGCTCATCGTCACAGTCCTCAAGGTGTTTGACATCCCCAAGGTCATGACCAACGGCAACTTCGACACGCAGGTGCTGGCCAACGAGATGTGGCAGCGGGCCTTTACTGAGCTGGACTTCGGTCTCGGGTCCGCAGTAGCGGTGATCCTGTTCATCGGTGTGCTACCGGTGATGGCCATCAACATCCGGCGGATGCAGAGAGAGAGGCTGGGATGACCAATACAGCAGAAAAGACGAGGGCAACACTCTCTGAGCCTCGCCCGCTGGGTAAGCGAGTCTACGGGTTCCTCCGGTCGATCCCGACCTGGCTGCTTTGGGTTCTAGTCACCCTCTGGACGATCCCGACGTTCAGTCTGTTTGTGAACTCCTTCAGGACCCGAGATGCCCAGCGCGCTGGCGGATTCTGGAAAGCCCTCTCGGACAATGCCAACGGGTTCGACTTCCCAACGCTCGACAACTACCGGGAAGTCCTGTTCCCCGATGTTGGTGCGGGACTGGGCAACGCATTGCTCAACTCTGCGGCCATTGCAATTGTGGCAACCATCATCCCGATCGCCATTGCGGCATTCGCCGCCTATGCGTTTGCATGGATCGACTTCCGTGGTCGTGAGTGGCTCTTCATCGCTACGGTGGCGCTGCTCGCAGTGCCCACCCAGGTAGCGCTGATTCCGCTCCTGTCTGCGTACTCGAACGGAGTGGCACTAACGCTGCCGATAATTGAGAAGACCATCACGCTGTTTCCAGATTTAGATTTATCTGGAAACATCCCTGCTGTGTGGCTCACTCATCCCGGCTTTGCGATGCCGTTTGCGATCTTCCTGTTGCATAACTACATCGCGGGCTTGCCCAGGGACCTTTTTGAGTCCGCTGCCATTGACGGAGCGGATCACTTCAAGGTCTTCTACAAGCTGGTCTTGCCGCTCTCGGTTCCAGTGCTCGCGGCATTTGCAATCTTCCAGTTCCTGTGGACCTGGAACGACTACCTGATCGCACTGACCATGATTGGAGGCAATCGAGAGTCCCTGCCGGGCACCATCGTTGTGGCCTCGCTGGCCGGTGAGTTTGGGGCGCGAGAACATCTACTTACCGCAGGAGCTTTCGTGATCACCGTCGGACCGCTCCTCGTGTTCTTTGCGCTGCAGCGATTCTTTGTGAGAGGAATCACGGCCGGCTCTGTCAAGGGTTAGAGAAGCAAGACGACCAATACGCAGGGGCCCCCATCCGGGGGCCCCTTGTAAACTCCTTGTTATGGCGTACTCGCTTGATCTTGCTGGGTCCTCGTTGGACAGGTTCGAGGAGATTGTCACCACGGTTGAGCTCCTACCCAGCCGGAGGATGCGCAAGATGCCGGCCAACAACAAGCGGTACGACCAACTCGCACAGCAACTAGGTATCGGTAAAGATCTCCTCGCGCTGGTCAACCGTGAGGTCAACTCCTAAGGACCAAGCCATTGCCGCTTGGGAAGCTCGGCTTGCCTGCCGACAGCGAACTAGCCGCGTTGGCAGGGGATCTACGAGGAAGTCGGCATCGACAAAGTGCCTTTGGATACGGCGCTGCGGATGGCCGATGATGTTGGGGTTCATGGTCAGCGCCATGCTTATCGGCTCAAGCCGATAAGCCGCGAAAATAGGCCCAGGTGCTGTATTCATCAGCGAAACCAACCATCAGCAAAGGAAGCAAGCCACCAGTGAACACCCCGGCGGGTGTAGCGGCAATGAGCAGGAGGAAGGTGTAGATCACGGTGAGCACGGTCGCGCCGATCCTCCACTTGTACACGTCTCTAACTAAAGGAGGATTGAGACAGAGCACAGCTCCTACGCCAAAGGCGGCAGTCGCCCCCAACACCGGCGACAACAGCCCCACCGAGAAACCAAGTCCAATCAGCAGACCCATTGACTGCAGCACTCGCCGCGGTGCCCATTTATTGCGCGATACAAAGGCCATGATGACGAAGACAAACGGTGCGACCACAAGCCCAATCCCAACAAGTGCCGGGCTAATCTCGACGCCACCGGAAGGTGGCGTCGAGAACGAAGATGCATACGGGAAGTAGCTGAACATCATCACTACCGTCGCCACCGTGATAGCTAGCCAGTTGCGACGCTTGATCGCCGCAGCTGCTGCCTGTCCGTACTCGTCGTCTGCCATTTATCCCTTGACCGACCCTGCAGTGAGCCCTCTAACGAAGAAACGCTGCAACGAAAAGAACACGACCATCGGAAGAATCATCGTGACAAATGCCGCGGCCGGCAGCAGGCTCAACGCACCCTCACCGCGACCGGCCAGGTCAGCCAGTTCAACAGTCAGCACGCGAGCGTTCGGCTCGATGCCTAGGAACACCAGTGCCACCAGGTAGTCGTTCCACACCCAAAGGAACTGGAAAATGGCAAACGAAGCCAGGACCGGTACCGACAGCGGGATAACGAGCCGGTAGAAGATGGTGAAGTGGTCGGCACCATCGATGTTCGCTGACTCCATCAATGAAGCCGGCAGCGACCCCATGTAGTTTCGCAGCAGATAGACCGCCAGCGGCAGTCCGAAGCCAGCATGCGCCAGCCACGCTGCCGGGAAGGTCCCGTTCACGTTGAAATCGACATAGATGCGCAGAATCGGGATCAACGCCATCTGGAGTGGAACCACCATCAATCCAACCACGGTCACAAACATCACGTTACGTCCGGGGAACTTCATCCAGGAAAACGCATATGCAGCAAACGCTGCGATCGTGATGGGAATGACGACAGACGGGATAGTCACCGCCACGGTGTTAACAAACGCGTTGCCGAAGCCCTCTTCGAGCACCACCCGGTAATTCTCCAAACTCCATGTTGCCGAGTTGAATAGGTTCCCAAGGATCGCCCACCATCCGTCGGAACGAATCGATCGGGCCTCACGGAACGAGTTGATCAGGAGACCGAGTGTCGGAATTGTCCACAGGAGAGCGACGATACCGACGGTTAGGTATATGGGCAGCTTCAGGAATCGAGATTCCTTGATCTCAGTAGGAACAACAACCGGGGTTTTAGTCGTGGCTGTCATCGCGTTGCCTCCTGCTCCCTAAACCGTTGGACATTGATGATCAGGACCGGGATCACTGCGATGAACAAGAGCACTGCCAGAGCGGCACCCATGCCATAGTTGAAGTTCGTAAAGAACTCTTCAACCATCGATTGAGCAATCACCTGGGTGTCAAAGAGCCCGCCGGTCATCACAAACACAATGTCAAAGACCTTCCACACTGTGATGAGCACGGTCGTCCACACCACAACCAAGGTCGAAGAAATCGAGGGAAGCGTTATCTTCCGGAATGCCTGCCATTCGGATGCACCGTCGATCCGAGCTGCCTCAAGCAGAACCTCAGGCACTCCCTTGATAGCAGAAGACAGGATGACCATCGAGAAACCGGTTTGCAGCCAAACCAGGATGATCATCAAGAACAGATTGTTCCATGGCGCTGTCTGTAACCAGTTGACCGGACGTCCCCCCAGACCGGTCCAGATGCCGTTGAGAACCCCGATTTGATTGCCAAAGCCCTCAGGTCGAAAACTGTAGACGAACGTCCATACGACCGAGGCCCCAACGAACGAAATGGCCATCGGTAGGAAGATCAGGGACTTCATGATCGACTCAGTGCGGCGACCCAGTTTGTCGGCCATGGTCGCAAATGCCAGACCGATGCCAACCGCTAACAGCGGAACCAATATCACCCAAACCAAGCTGTTCCGCATCGAGATCAGGTACTTGCTTTCGGTAAATATTCTCTGGTAGTTGTCAAGACCAACAAAAGCTTCACTGTCCTTGTCCTGGAAGCTGATGATTATCGTGTTGACTGCCGGATAGACCAGGTAGAAGGTCAGAAGCGCCATCGCCGGTCCGACAAAGGCGAAAGGTCTGACTGCCTAGGTCGCAGCGATCACCACTCCTGATGCCCGCCTGATCCAAATTCAACCTTGGGACAAGACCCTCGTCCAATCCGTCATCAAGGCCATCCAGATG
>JASJHC010000373.1:0-6241 GCA_033791245.1 Acidimicrobiia bacterium
CAAGCAGGGTCGCAGTACCCGAGACCTCACGAACTGGAACGTCGGGGTAGACCTCTGCCATCAGATCGGCACTGTCGCGTGTCATGCAGGTGTCGGCGGCGGCAACCAGGAACGCTTCTGCACCGCTGATGTCGGCGGTCAGCGCCAACCGTGCTGCTTGGGCCACGTCGCGGGCATCGACATAGCCCCACAGGTTCCACGCCCGCAGCTTGGCGTCGTCCCAGAACCCGGGGAATCGCTTGGCGTACTCCCACTCCTCCATGATGTTGGAGATCCGCAGCCCAACGTACGGAATCCCCGACCAGCGGTTGAACTGTTCGGCGATGACCTCGCCGGCGAGCTTGGACAGCGCATAGTGGAATTCGGGGAGACGGGGATGATCCTCATCGATGGGTGCGTAGCGTGGTTGCTCTCGCTCAAACGGGATGCCGATCAGGGTTTCCGACGACGCCCAGACAACACGCTCCAGGCCAAGGATCTCGGCGGCGGAGAACACGTTGTATGTCGACATCATGTTGATGCGGAAGGTCTCCCCCGGCGGGACGATGTTTGGTGCCGGTATCGCCGCCAGGTGCACAACGGCGTCGGCGCCCCGCAACGATTCGACCGTCTGTGCCAAGTCGGTGAGATCAGCAACCCGGGTTGGGTCATCGGGATGAAGCGACGCTCCGATGTCGACATTGAGAACGTCGTACCCGTGCTCGCCGAGGTCGGCCACCACCGCCCGGCCTGCCTTGCCACTTCCACCGGTCACCACGACACGCTTCACAACAGACCTCCTCGGTATGCTCGCATCTTATGCGCAGGCCACAGAGGCCCGACCGCCGGATGAGGCCTGCGGCTGAAACTAACCTTTCCCCATGAGTGCCACAGATCACGAGGGTCGCCAGATCGACTTTGGACGCACTGCTGCTGACTACGAAAACTATCGACCCGGGTTTCCCGATAGCTTCTTTGACCGCCTCATCAGCAGCGGATGGATTGTCCCCGGACAACGTGCGCTTGACCTGGGTACTGGCTCAGGTTCGCTGGCGCTTGGCTTCGCGGCCCGCGGACTCAACGTCACCGGGATCGACATTGCACCCCGACTGCTTGACGTGGCCCGCAGCACGGCTGCGGAGCGAGGTCTCGAGGTCAGCTTTGTCGAAGCGCCGGCCGAAGCAACGGGCTTGGCTGACACCTCCTTTGACTTGGTGAGCGCCGGTCAGTGCTGGTGGTGGTTTGATGAGGATGCCGCTATTGCCGAGGCAAGCCGTGTCTTGGCACCGGGTGGTCGTCTCCTCATTTGCAGCTTCAGCTATCTGCCTTTGCCCGGCAACGTTGCGAGCCGCACCGAGGATCTGGTGCTCGAGCACAACCCCGGGTGGCCAAAGGCGGGATGGCGGGGCATCCACCCTGAGCATGTCCGGGCTCTGGACCAGGGTGGCTTCACCCAAGTGGAGAGTTTCAGCTACGTAATCGATGTCCCGTTTAGCGCCCCGGCCTGGCGGGGGCGTATCCGCACCTGCAACGGTGTCGGATCGGCGCTCAGCATCGAGCAGGTCGAGAGATTCGACGCGGACCTGGCGAAGCTTCTTGCTGAGGAGTTCCCAGCCACCTTCAATGTGCCCCACCGAGTCTTTGCCGCCAGCGGACTCAGCGACGAGGCCTAGTCCCCGATCTGGCGGTAGTCGTCGACCCGTTCCGTTGCGGACCTGGAAAGACTGAAGGTCCCGCCCACAGGACCAAAGCCGGGCAGCACAACCGGTGGAACCTGCAGAGTGACAGTGACGGTGATGGTCCCCCCACGGACAAGGTCACCAGCGAAGTCAACATCGTCGAGCAGCCCGACGTCCATCCCCCTATTCGCCACAACAGTGGCAACAATCGCGTCACCTGCTGCCTCGCCCTCGGCCCACGAGTCGGCCAGCACCATCTGCCGTGCCGCCTCCTGTGCCGCGAGGTCTGCGGTCGATTTGGCATCAACCCAGCGCGGCAACTGGGCTATGCCAGTCAGCAAGGGGAGCAAGATGATGGCCAGCACCAAGACCATCTCGACGGCGGCGTAGGCGGCACCGTGCTCTTCCCGACGAATCCGCCGCATCAACCGCAGGCCGTTCATTGTCCCCTCTCCTGGGTCGCTCTGGCCTCCATCTGGAATGACCACGATGGAAACCCGGGCATCGGGCTATCGAGCGTCACATCAGCAACAGCGACCAGTTCGGTACCGGCGACAACACAATCGATCTCCACCCCACTGCGCAGCGGCCCCGGCATCAGCCCCTCCAAGGCCTCCTCTGCTCGGAGCTCACAGGCAGACTCACCGGCGGCGACCCGCGATCCGGCGCGAACCCCCTCATCGATGGCAGCACGCGCTGCTCCTTGTCCATACAGATAGAGGAACAGATTCACCACCATCACGGCAACGACGAAGGTGAACGCGATCGCCATCAGTATCCCTACGGATGTCATCCCGCCTTCGTCATCGTGAAACCGCGCCAACAAAGCGGACCTGCCCATTCCCATGGATATCAGATCCCGATCTGGCCGCGCACCCAGTTGATGAGATCAACACCGAGAACCTCGAGCATCCCGCCGAGAAGCACTATGGCAGCGACGGTCACCGCGATCCAGGCAAAGATCTGGGCACTCTCGATCGCCCCAGACTCATCGTGCTGCATGCGGCTCAGCACCACTTCCGCACCTGTCCACATCGATTTCATTTCTTCCTCCGTTCATTGTTCATATGCCACCAAAGATGATCTGAGGTATTGGTCCTGCGATAAAGAGCAGCACGATGGGAGCCAGGATCACGACGATCGGAATCACCATCAACAGACGCTTCTTCGACGCATCCCTTTGCAGCTCTTCGCGTCGGGCGGAGCGCAAATCCTTGCTGAGATCCAGCAACGCCTCTCCAAGGTCGGCACCGCGATCCTGGGCAGTGGCCAAGACTCCATAGGTGCGCGCCGCTTCCGGTTCAGGCGTAAGGTCGCTGGCCCGGTTCAGCGCCACCGTCAGCGGTATTCCGCTTTCGTGGAGCCGCAGAACCTCGGCTAGTTCATCGACGAGGATCCCGTTGCCGCGGATGACCACATGCCTGATGGCGTCGATCACACCACCGCCTACCCGCGTTCGCATCGCGATCAGCTGGTTGATTGTGTAGAGCTCACCGCGCATCCGCTCGCTTCTCTCGGTGACCGCCTTGTCGATACGAGCTCTGGCGTTGAGGACCCCGTACACAAATCCCAATCCGGCAAAGAGCACCATCGACAGGGGGCCCGATGTCACTAGACCAAGAGCACCAAAGCCTGCGGCCCATCCCAACGATCGCGCCAACGAACGTACCCGGAATTCCTGGACGCGTTCTGCTTCAGGCAGATCCGGATATAGACCCGCTTGGCGAAGCCGCAGGGTCAGCCGTGCCGTGTTCGATGTAGCCACCAACCGGCCAAAGCTGGCCACGAGACGATCGAAAATGGGGCCAAACAGCCGCCGCAGCGTGGCATCTCCAAACGCTGGGCTGTCATGGGCCACACCCCGCACATCGGCCGATCTGGTGAGACGAACCCTGGCCACTGTGCTGTAAGGCCTGACTCTCCCCGCCAGACTCCGATAGGGCCGGATCACCACCCAAGCCACGGAGACAGCAAACACCATCGTCGAAGCTAAGGCCAGCAACTCCAGCAACGACAGCTTCATCGCAGCGCCCCCTGGTCATTGCCAACTACCGATCCCCCACCAAACACCCTGACTTCCTGTGCGGGTCTGGCAATCAGTCGCATCAACACCCATCCAAAGCCAGCCCAAATGCCGGCGACTATGACCACAAACCGCCCGGTGCTGCTCCGATAGAACTCTCGATAGGCGGCCGGGACAGTTGCCAGATACACCAGCATCACCCACGGGGCAAGGGCTACAACCACTCCCTCGAGACGCTGCTCAAAGCCGGCAGTGCGAATCTGTTCGGCAGTGAGTTGGTCGGCGGTCATTGTCTCGACGAGGTCCCGCAGCACGACTTTGAGTCCATCGCCACCAAACTGATGAGCGAGGATGAGAACCTCGATGACTTTGTCCGACGATGGATCGGACAATTCCTCTTTGACTATCTCTAAAGCGGGAACGACACCAAACATCTTCGCCTGAGCGGGAAAACGGCCAAACGCCTGCTGCAGTGACGCAGGTCCACGAACAGCTAGCGCCTCTATGGCAGCGGCCAAGGTCGCCCCCGAATTCACATGGGCGAGCACCTCCCGCAATCCATCGGGCCACGCCTTTTGCACGTCCGCCAACCGTTGCACTCGCTGCCGCATAAAGTACGAGTAGGGCAGAAACGCCAAGGCAACTGACGGAATCAGAGCTACCCACCACGTACCGGTGACTGCTCCCAGCACGATGAGACCGACGATTCCGGAGGCAATAGAGCCTGCCCAAAACTGGCGCGGCGTCAGATCGGACCCAGATTGGATCAGCCACAACTGGCGGGTCGAGATCTGGGGCTTGGACCTCGTTCTCGTCTCCAGATTGGGCGCATTGCCCGTCAGGTACCCAACCGCCAGGTAAACAAACGTTGCAGTCAGCACTGCAGCCAGGAGTCTCATAGCTCTGGACTCCAATCCCCATGCAATATCTGCTTCACCGACCCGCCCGCCGGCAACGACCTATCAATTCGTTGCACAAGATCCTGCGGCGGGTAGTTCCCCGTCCATCGCATCGGTTCGCCAAGGTTCGGACGCACAAAGATCGGCTCGGTCGTGAAGTCATCCGATGCAAGTGACGGCGCCACTGCAAGGATCTCCCTCACCTGTCGGCGCAACCCATGGTCGGCGTCCTCATGACGACGCATATCGCGGTCGAGATGGACGACAAAGTCGATTGACCCGGCCAAGACACGCCGCACTATCTGTTCGGTGACGTTCTCTCCAGCCATGATGGCGGCATTCACAATCGCGGCAAGCCCGTCGCGGGCCGAGTTGGAATGGACGGTGCAGGCAAACCCGCATCCGGCGTTGACTGCCCTCGTGAGCTCGAACGCCTCAGCACCTCTCACCTCACCAACACAGAGCAGATCGACACGTTGTGCCAAACAGACCTTGACCAGATCGCGCAGCGTGAAGCGACGGTCGCCCTGCAAGGTGATGGGCGAGGCCTCGTAGTAGCTGGAATGCGGCGGCAACGGGATGTGCAGCTCTCTGACCTCCTCGACGATCCGGATGCATTGATCGTTTGGAACAGCCCGCAACCAGGCGCTCATCATCGTTGTCTTGCCGGCGCCGGTTGCTCCCGAATAGAGAACCGAGGTATTCGCCTGCGCCGTCGCCCATAGAAAGGCGCCGGCAGTATTGCTCAGCGATCCAAGCTTCACCATCGAGCCGAGGGTCTCCTCAGCGACGGTGTACTTGCGCAGCGTGGCCGAAAGACGTGAGGAAACCGGAGGAACAACCGCGGTTAGTCGTGCGGTGCCCCCAAGCACATGGGCTTGTTCGATCGAGTTCGAGCTGTCGAGACGGCGATTGGTGCCGGCCAACAGCCGGTCGATCACTTGTCGTAGCTCCACTTCCGTCGTGGAGACAACGTGGGTCTGGAGCCGTCCGGAATCGTCGATGTACGATATCCGCGGACCCTCGATGAATATTTCTTCGATGTGTGGGTTGTCGAACAGCGCTGTGAGCGGCCCAAAGCCCGCCACAGCCTGCCAGATACGATGCTCCATATCGCCGGGATCGCGCAACGGCTCGTTGATGCCCCTGTGTGCTGTGGCTTGGTACTCCGTGACGATCTCTCCGATCACTTGGCGAACACCGTCCGGATTGACCTCCACATCCATCTTGCGATCCTCGATGCGTTCTGCAGCACGCGAGCGCAGCTTCTCGTAGGCGCTGGATCGTGCCGTCATACGCCCGCCGCCCCAGGCGCACTTGTTGCAGACCGAGCAGCGACCATCGAAACCAGTGGGTCGAGCGCTTTTGTGAATCGACCAAGCGGTGCCACCTCGCCCTGCCATGCTGCCTTGCGGACGCGTTGGTCCTCCGGCAGGAACACTACGGACGCCGAACGAAAGGTCCGACCGATCTCCTCTGTAATTTCGCCTTGTTGATAGAGACTCCGCCCGCAGTGATTCATGACCACATGGACCGGCTCACCACTGATGGCGCGGGCGTCACCGATCCACGACAACACCGCGGTCACCCCGGTCGGAGACGGATCGCCCACAACAACCAACTGATCAGCATCGGCAGCCAGACGCCGCGCTACTGCGAAT
>JASJHC010000374.1:0-3316 GCA_033791245.1 Acidimicrobiia bacterium
CGAAGCGATTGCCGGGGCAGACAACGGCAGAGTGATCTTACGGATGACCCCAGCACGGGACAGCCCGTCGATGAGACCCGCCTCCTCGAGCGAGACCGGAACGGTCTGGAAATAGCTGCGCAGCATGTACAGAGCGACCGGAAGCGTCTGTGCCAGGTACACGATGACCAGACCAAGCAGCGACGACCGTAGCGAGAGCTTGGAGAACAAGACGAAGAGCGGGATTGCCAACACCACTGCCGGGAACAGATAGACAAGCAGAATGAGGCCGGTGACAACCTTGCTGCCCCGGAAACGGAGACGAGCAACCGCATAGGCCCCAAGACTCGCCAAACCCGTGGTGATCACCATGGTTGCAACTCCAACAATGAAGCTGTTCTTGATGAACGTGGTGAAGCCTTGCCCCCCGTCTTCGACAGGTCGCAGCACCTCTCGATATGTGTCCACGCTGGTTATGTCACTCCACGATGGCATGAAACTCCCAGGCTCCCGGAGCAGCTCCGATATCGGCTTGAACGACAAACCAATCATGTAGATGAGTGGGAAGGCAGTGATCACCAAGAAGAAGACGATGCTTACCCATTTGAGAATCCCAAAGAACCGGTTTTCGAATTCGTCGCGAGTCATTCGCCGGCGCACGGGTGCAGCCGCCGCTATTCGGTCCTTAGGAGCCGGGGCCGCGGGAGTGTTGGTTGATGAAGTCACGCTGCCTCCCCTTCCTCTTCTTAGAACCACTTGAAGTAGATGGCGAGAAGCACCAAGAGCACGATCGCAAGAACGATCGATAGCGCGGCCGCCGAGCCAATGTCGTCGCGGCCGCGCAGCCAGTCGACAATCTTGACCGTGATGACCTCAGTACCTGCCGAGCCTCCGGTCAGTAGGAATATGTCATCAAACTTGTTGAAGGTCCAAATAAAGCGCAGGACGAAGAGAACTGACAGCACACCTCTCATCTGCGGCATGGTCACGTAGCGGAAACGCTGGCTGATGGTGGCCCCATCGACCATCGCCGCCTCCTCGAGCTCGCTAGGCATCGCCTGGAGCCGAGCCAGTATGAACAGGAAGGCAAACGGGAAGTATCTCCAGGCCTCGAAGACAATCACGGAGGTCAACGCAACCGGCAGGGTGAGGGTCCAGCCGAAGATGCCAAGCTCAAAGCTTCGTCTTCCGAGAAAGTCGATCCGCTCTATACCGGCGCCATCGATCCATTCGTTAACGATGCCGTATTGGGGGTTGAGCATGATGCGCCACAAGAAAGTAACTGCAATGACGGGAGCGATATATGGGAACAGCATCAAGCCACGGACCAGGGAGCGCCCGATAAACGCTTTCTTGACCACGAGAGCAGCCCACATGCCACCGACAATCGAAAGCACCGTTCCAAAGAATGCATAGGCAAGCGTGGTACGCAGGGTCTCCCAGAAATCACGGACGCCGATGACTCGATCGAAGTTGTCGAGAGAAATATCGAGGCTGAGGAAGTTGGTGGTCTGTAGATCGCGGACCCGCACTCGCTGCAGGCTGAGCAGCATGTTCCAGACAACTGGGAAAACGACGAGGATCAGAACGATGATGACGGCGGGTGTTACCAGCAGCCAACCCAGGCGAGCCTCGCGCTGCGCCAACGTCGGCATCTTCTTCTGGCTGGGCGGACGTATGTCAGAACTCAACCCAACCCCTCCCCAGGATTGAGGGTGGAGGGGACGTCACCGTCCCCTCCACTGTGGATGGTCTATTCGCTCAGTAGCTCGAGTTCTTCTTCAACGGCGAGCTGCATCTCCTCGGCTGCCTCTTCAGGCGACAGACTGCCATCGAGGACATCGCGCACGGCCTGGGGGACCGGGAGCGACGAGTAGATCGCCGTCACCAATTCGCCCTGACCCTGGTTGAAGCCCCAACGGTCGAAGCTGGAGCTGCCTTCGACGAGCTGGTTGATGATGTCATCACCGTAGAAGTCAGCCAGCTTTGCCTTGCGGTCAACACCGGTCTCGAGAGCTTTCCAGCCATCGATGAACTCGGTCGAACCTGCCGAGGTGCCACGTCGCATCGGGAACTTGCCCTCTGGCGACGTCGACAACCAATCGACATATCCGTCGTTGAACCAGTACTCCAGGAACGCCTGGGCGGCCGGAACGTTAGCTCCCGTACCGATCCCCATGTAGGAGACCTGCCCGTACTGGGCCGGCGCTCCGCTGGGTCCACTGAACGACGGGACAAACCCGGAGTTCTTGGCCAGATAGGCAATGTCGGCTGCGCATTCGTCGCATGCAGGAGTAGCCGAATCGCGCAGACCGGCCATCTCATCCATGATGAACGGTGACCATACGATCATGGCCGCCTGACCCGCGAAATAGGTCGCCCGAGTCGTGACTACGTCTTGCACACCTTGGACGCTGTAGTCACCAAGCATTCTGGTGAAGAAGTCGATCGCCTCAACACAATTAGGGCTGTTGAGCGTGACGGCTCCGCTGTCATCAACGAGCTGACAACCGTTCGCAAGAGCGAAGTGCTCAAACGTCTGCTGGGTGAATGGCTGACCGCCGTCGGTCGCTGCTGTGATCCCAACAAAGTTGTTGCCCGGATCGTGTAGCTCGGCCGCAGCCGTCTCGATCAGCTCGTATGTGGTTGGTGCTGCCAGACCGGCGGCATCAAACAGATCCTTGCGATAGATCAGGAGCTGGCCCCATCCATCGGACGGCACGGCCGCCACTGTTCCGTTTAGGGTGACAAGGTCGACCGCACCTTGGGCAAACGTGTCTGCACCGAGCGACTCGACGACCGCGTTGGCGGCGTCGACGTCGAGCAGACCTTGATTTGCCCAGCCGACCGTGAAGTCGACCGGATGGAACACGACATCAGGCAACGTCCCTGAAGCGGCATTGTTCTGCATCAGCGATGGCAGATCACCCTCGCTCGTGGATGTCAAGTCGACAGCGATTCCCGTCTCCGCCGTGAACCTCGCGATGATCCCTTGGGTGATAGCCAAACGTTCTGGTTGGGTCTCCGTGCTCCAGAACTTGATGCTCTCGCCGGTGATAGGTACTTCGACTTCCACGATCGAAGTAACCGTCTCGCCAGGAACCTCAACGATCGATGTCACCGTTTCCGGAGGCTGAGTGCCCTCCGTATCGGATTCACCGTCATCTGAGGAACATGCGGTTGCGATGAGAGCAATCACGCTCATGAACAAGAAGAGTCTCTGCCATTTGAACATGGAGTTTTCCTCCTCCTCGTTTCGATAAACAACCGGTGCTCACAAACCCGACGAGCTGTACTCGCCCCTGGCTTCGAATCACCTTTTGCTCGGCCTCCATTG
>JASJHC010000375.1:0-4991 GCA_033791245.1 Acidimicrobiia bacterium
GTCAACCACGGCGTTGACCCGCTCGACATAGAGCGGCCGTGCGGAGCTGGCCTCAACTCCGGATGGATGCGGACCCACGGTCATGCTCACAGCGTAGCCAGTGCCCGCCGCGCCTCTTATTCGTCGGCTCCTGCTGAATCGGACCTAGGGACTCCGCTATGCACTCGGCCGGCGGCGGGCATGGCAAGCCGGAAACAAGCCCAGCCGTCTTCATACCTGTAGTCGAGAGTCCCTCCCATCAGCTCGGCCAGCTTCCGCGATACCGTCAGGCCGAGCCCGACCGATGATGGTTGACCGTCCGCGTTATGCGCCCGGCTGTAGGGCTCGAAAACGAGGGTTACCGACTCTTTGGGAATGCCGTCGCCATCATCGCCTATGTCGAGCCAGACAGTATCTCGATCTGCACCGAAGCAGGCACGAACGTTCGGGCCGCCATATCGTTTTGCGTTGACCAGCAGGTTCCGAATGATTTGACGAACCCGGTTCGGATCGGCAAAGGCGACTGGTGGGGCAACCCCGAACCGTTCAACCTCCACCTCGAGGTCGGGCACCGCGGTCAAGACGGCTTCCAGCTCACCCCGGATGTCAACGCTTTCTGCCTGGATCGGCAGCTTGCCAATATCGGCACGAGCTGCGACTAGGAGATCCTCGACGATGTGTACGACTTCGGCAGATTGCTGGGAAATGAGGTTGACGAACTCCTGCTGCTCAGGCACCGAGAACGACATCCACCCATCGTCGAGCTCCGAAGCCAACCCGTGTACAACTGTGAGCGGGGTCCGCAACTCATGGCTAACACTTGCAATCAGCTCGTCCTTGGACCGAACCAGATTCTCCAACGCCTCGGCTGCTGCACGGATTTCGGTGATGTCGACTACATGTGAGATGAGCAGTTGCGGATCACCGCTGCCGTGAATGGGCGCCAGGCTGATCAGGGCCCGGAAGAACGACCCGTCGGCTCGCCGCAGTTTCTTCTCGTACCTCACCACTTCTCCCGCCGTGGCTCTCTCGAAGGCCGCTGGTGTGACGTGCATCTCGTCGTCGAAGGTGAACTGAGAGAAGTGAATGTCGGTCGGCTTGGCTAGGTCAAGCCCCAGCAATTCGGCGACCGCATCATTGCCCCTGACCAGCTTTCCATCGGCACTCGAAATCGCCATACCGTATGGTGAATCCTCAAAAGCAGCGCGGAACAGTCCGTCGGCGAGGCGCTGGTCCGTCACGTCTTCGAGGACGCCGTCGAAGTAGATCACCTTCCCGGTCGAGTCCGTCACCGCACGAGACCAGTCTCTCACCCAGATCGCACGTCCATCCTGTTTCTTGAGCTCGAACTCGCTCCACACGCCATCGGCCGAACCCTTTTCGTCGAGCCGCCTGTGGCGGTCCTCGACGCTGACGTAGAGGTCCCGGACGTTGGCCCTCAGCATCTGATCAGCGTCTCGAAAACCGAGAATGCTCTTCAAAGCATCGTTCCCGCCAATAATCTGACCTTCCAGAGTTGTCCTATAGAGACCAACCGGTACTTGGTCGGTTATCCGAAGCATGCGGTCTCGAGCGACGTATTCGAGTTCGCTGAAGGCAATGTCGGAACGTGCCCTGGCACCCAGCGCACGTTCGAGCTGCTGGCCAACGTGACCGATCAGGAAACCGACTGCCGCAATGGCGACGGCATCGGCAAACGATCCACCAAATCCGGCGCCCGCAAATCCGGCGCCTTGTGCCCAGAAATAGTTGCCAAGAGCTAGCGAGAATCCGATCACGACGCCGGGATACTTGCCCCACATCCAGGCTAAAAGGAACGTCGCAATCACCACGGGAGCATTGGTGGATTGGCCCAAGGACCTTTGTAACGGAAGACCCACGACCAACAAGAACCCTGCAATGAGGACAGTCGCCGTCAGACGATGACGCCCCCGCAGCAGCAGAGTACCGGCGAGATGGGACGGCAGTATCGGGTCAGGCTCGGATTCGGCACCATTCATTATCACTGTGTCTCGGCAATACATGACATGCCCTTGATGATCCTCGTCATCTCAACCGCGTCCAGCGGTGTAGCTTCAAGACAGTCAACAACCCACCATCGACGGCAAGGCAGATACTTGGCGACAACACCCGCCGCAATCAGGCGTACCTACCTGCTACTTACCCTGTCACAGACTCTGGCGGCGTCGTTGATCTTTGGCATAAACACTCTTTTCCTTCTCGACGCTGGGCTGTCCAACACCGGGGCCTTTGTCGCCAATGCCGCATTCACTGCAGGCATGGTCATCTTTGAGATTCCGACTGGCGTGGTCGCCGATGTCGTTGGGCGGCGAGCTTCCTACCTATGGGGAACCGTGACCCTCGGTACCTCCACCGGCCTCTACCTTGCACTGTGGGCGGCCGGCAGCCCGCTGTGGGCGTGGATTGTGGTATCTGCTCTTCTCGGGCTCGGGTTCACCTTCTTTTCAGGAGCAACTGAGGCATGGTTGGTTGATGCCCTGGCCGCAACCGGAGGAGAAGGCCAACTCGAGGAGATCTTCGGACGGGCTGCTGTGGTCGGCGGAATCGCCATGCTGGTCGGCTCGGTAAGTGGCGGTGTGATCGCCCAGTTCGGTTTGGGGATTCCCTACATCCTGCGTTCAGTGCTCCTGATCGTGACCTTCGTGATGGCATACCTGTGGATGCACGACGTTGGCTTCGAGCCAAAGAAGTCGCAGCGGTTCAGCACCGAGGTCCGGGAGCTAACCAAGGCATCACTCGACCATGGCTTGAGAAATCGACCGGTGCGGCGGCTCATGCTTGCCGCACCGTTCTCCTTCGGTGTAGGGATCTGGGCGTTCTACGCCTTCCAGCCTCACCTACTGGACCTATACGGCGACCCGAATGCAACCTGGATCGCGGGGACCGCGGCCGCAGTGTTTGCCGGGGCGCGGATAGTCGGCGGGTTCATCGCTACCCGTGTTTCGCGTCTCTTCAGCCATCGGTCAAGCGCTTTGGCTGCGGCGGCGGTCGTTGAGGTCGCCGCGCTGGTCATTGTCGGCCTCACCACTAACTTCTGGATTGCCCTGGTCGCCCTCATGTTGGCGTCGGTGACAATGGCGGCGGCGGTGCCCATTCGACAGACCCTGATCAACTCACTCATCCCCTCGGCGCAGCGAGCCACGGTGCTGTCCTTCGACGGACTGATGGGGAGCACCGGTGGCGTAGTTATCCAACCCGCCCTCGGTCGAGCAGCTGACGTGTGGTCGTACGGGACGGCGTACGTTGTAGGCGGGGCCATCCATCTGCTGGTGGCTCCACTTCTCATGGGTATTCGCAAGATGAATCTGACTGAGGACGCGACCAGCATGGCGGACAAGACGACGGAGTGATCTCCGGCCAGATTCCGATAGGCCGTGCAACATGGTCACAATGGGATGAGGCGCAAAGGAGCATCATGTCGCATATGACCAAGGCCGCTATCGGAACAATCGCGATCGTGGCATCCCTAGTCGTGCCGGCGCCACAGGCACAGGCAACTGCGAGCTGCGGCCCACTCGCTCCCGCGTCGGGACCCATCGTCGAAGTCGCCAGCGAAGCCCAGTTGCAGGACGCGGTGAACAATCTCACCTCCGGCACGACGATCCTCATCTCCGATGGCACCTACGACCTGACCAACACCCTCAACATCCGTGGCGTGTCTGATGTCGCCATCCGCAGCGCCAGCGGCAATCGGAACGCAGTGGTGCTCAGCGGGCGGGGCATGAGCAACACCTCGTACGGCAACGTCCCTCACACAATGGCGGTGTACGACGCACAGAACGTTCTGATTGCGGATCTCTCCCTGCGTGATGCCTACTTTCACCTCATCCAGATCCACGGAGAAGCCGACGCAGATGGGGTCCACCTCTACAACCTCCACCTCATCGACGCCGGGGAACAGTTCGTCAAAGGCTCAACCGCAGGCAATCCCGGCCCTTACGCCGATGACGGCATCGTCGAATGCACGCTGATCGAATACACCGATCGGGCCAGAAACGACTACACCAACGGTGTCGATGTGCTCGCCGGCTCCGGATGGATCATCCGTGACAACGTCTTTCGCAACATCCGTGCTCCCCTCGGTCAACTCGCGGGACCGGCCGTTCTCATGTGGCGCAACTCAGTTGATACGGTGGTCGAACGCAACCTGTTCATCGAATGTGACAGAGCGATTGCGCTTGGACTGTCGACGCCGGACGGGAACTCCCGCGAGGGAGAGAAGACCTATGACCACCAAGGCGGGATCATCCGCAACAACGTGGTGTACCGAGAGGGTCCGGGGGACATCGGCATCTCCGTCAACTACGCCAGGGATGTCGAGATATCGCACAACACGGTGGTACTCAACGACACCTTCCCGTGGGGAGCCATCGAATACCGCTTCGCATCGACAACCGCCAACATCCACAACAACCTCACCGATGCCCCAATCTGGCAGCGCAATGGGGCGACAGCCACCCAAAGCGGCAACGTCACCTCGGCATCGCTGGGATGGTTCGAGGACCCCGGCGCTGGGGACCTCCACCTAACGGCTGCGGCAGTACCGGCAATAGATTCTGCGCAGCCTCTTGTGACTGTTGCCGATGACTTTGATGGCCACATTCGCCCGGTCGGCCTGTTGGCGGATGCCGGAGCCGACGAACACGCTTCCAGCGGACCGATTCCTCCGTCGGGCTTCGTGGATGTGCCTCCCGGCCACTCGTTTGCCAGTGACATCACCTGGCTCGCCGACAACGAAATCACCGTGGGCTGCAACCCGCCAACCAACGACCGTTTTTGCCCCGACAGCCCCGTAACCAGAGAGCAAATGGCGACATTTCTCGTCCGGGCCTTTGAGCTGCCCACTAGTTCAGACAAGCCGTTTACCGACACCGCCAGTTCGGTTCATGAGGGAGACATCAACGCCTTGGCAGCGACCGGCATCACCCGCGGCTGCAACCCTCCGGACAATGACCGGTATTGCCCAACCGCAGTCGTCACCCGAGATCAGA